>NZ_JAOBZT010000052.1:0-31530 GCF_029839005.1 Stenotrophomonas sp. GD03958
GACCCACCCCGCCATCCCTCAGGAAACCAGCTGTTGCTGTTGCTGTTGCTTCGGCCATAGCTGTTGCTTCGGCCATAGCTGTTGCTTCGGCCATAGCTGTTGCTTCGGCGGGTGCAGGGCGCAGCCCTGCCAACCCCCTACCCCCTGGCCATTGCCTGCCACCACTGCGACAGCAGCTCCGGCCTGCGCAAGCGCTCGCGCCACCAACGCAGTGCGGCGCCGTCCTCGCCGGTGCGCCAGGCCAGCCAGAAGGTCTCTTCCGGCTTGTGCTCCTCCACCTCGCGGATCACCAGCTGGCCACGCGCCACCGCAGCGCGCGCGCACGGCTCGGGCAGGAAACCGAAGCCCACGCCTTCGCACTGCAGTTTCAGCTTGCTGGCCATGTCAGGCACCGTCAGCATCTCCTGCCCCATCAACAGGCCCACCGTGCGCGGCAGCAGCCGTCGTGCCGAATCGGAGACCGCGATCGCGCAGTGCTCGACCAGCTGCTCGCGACCCAGCACGCCAGGCACGTTGGCCAACGGATGTTCGGGCGCGACCGCGAATACGAACGCCACCGTACCCAGCGGCTCGACGACGTAGCCACCGCCGCTGGGGCCCTCGCCCGGCGCGCCGACCAGCAGGTCGGCACGGCGGTCCAGCAGGGCCTCCCAGGTGCCGGACAGGGCCTCGCCGATCAATCGCAGCCGGGTCGGTGCCTCGGCCTCACGAAACGCGGCGATGTCCGGGCCGAGCAGCCAGGTCGGAAACACCGAGTCCACCGCCAGCGTCAGCTCGGTCTCCCAGCCCGACGCCACCCGGCGCACCCGCAGTTCCAGCTCGCGGGCTGCACGCAGCAGGTGCCGACCCTCGTCCAGCAGCGCGCGGCCAGCTGCGGTCAGCTCGGCGCGCGGGCCAACCCGGTCGAACAGCTGCACGCCCAGGTCCTCCTCCAGCTTGGCCACGGTGTAGGAGATGGTCGAGGGCACCTTGTGCAGCGCCTTGCCAGCGCCCGCAAACGAGCCGCGGCGGTCGATGGCATCCAGGATCTGCAGGGCATCGAGGCTGAGCTTGAGCATTCGAATTTTTCGATGATGGCTGTCAAAACTATCCGTTTTTAAAACCCCGGGCGCAAGCGGATACTTCTCTCCAACGGGGAAACACAGCGGCTACCGGTCCACCCCGCCCCATCGAAACCATCGAACAAGGAGATTCCATCATGCTGCAGATCCGCAAGAGCGCTACCCGTGGCCTGGCCGAGCATGGCTGGCTGTCCTCGCGCCATACCTTCTCCTTCGCCAACTACTACGACCCCCGCTACGTCAGCTTCGGCCCGCTGCGGGTGATCAACGAAGACAAGGTGATCGGCGGCCAGGGCTTCGGCACCCACGGCCACAGCAACATGGAAATCATCTCCTACGTGCTGGGCGGTGCGCTGGAACACAAGGACTCGATGGGCACCGGTTCGGTGCTGCGCTATGGCGACGTGCAGCGCATGAGCGCCGGCAGCGGCGTCACCCACAGCGAATTCAACCACTCGGCCGACGAGACCGTGCACTTCCTGCAGATCTGGATCTTCCCGGACACCGAGAACATCACGCCGTCCTACGAGGAGACCCACTTCTCGCCGGAGGCCAAGCGCGGCCAGCTGCGCCTGATCGCCTCGCCTGACGGTGCCGACGGTTCGCTGCGCATCCACCAGGATGCCCGCATCTTCGCCACCATTCTTGATGGCGGCCAGAAGCTGCATCACGCCCTCGGCAACGGTCGTGGCGCCTATGTGCAGGTGGCGCGTGGCCAGCTGCAGGTCAACGGCATCACCCTGGAAGCCGGCGATGCACTGCAGGTCAGCGACGAAGCCCAATTGACGCTGGAAAACGGCAACGATGCCGAAGTGCTGGTGTTCGACCTGCCGCTGTAACCACAAGGCCCTCGATGCTGCTGAGCATCGGGGGCCTTTTCGTAGAGCCCGGCCTGCGCCAGGCGTGCTACAGGAGGAGTGTTACCCACCGATGGCGGCGCAGGCCTCCAGGATCAGCGCGGTCACTTCCTTCGGCTGCGAGGCCAGCGAGGCATGGCTGGCATCCAGCTCCAGCAGGCGCTTGGGCTGCATTCTTGCGGCCATGGCTTTCTGGTTTTCCGGCGCGATCATGCGGTCGTGGCGGGACAGCTGGTACCAGCTCGGCCGGTGCTTCCACGCCGGATCGCTGACCGTGTCGCCGAAAGTGCTGGCCAGCGGCGCCTTCTGGGTCACCGCCATCACCCGGCCCTCGTCGGCACTCAGGTCCTGGCAGAAGCTCTCATGGAACTTGTCCGCACGCAGCCAGAGGTAGCCATCGCTGTCCGGTGCCAGATTCGGCGCCGCCTCCGGCAGGTGCTGCTGGGTGATGCCACCCGGGCTCTCGCCGGCATCAGGCGCGAAGGCAGCGATGTAAACCAAGCCCTTCACGTTGGGCTCGTTACCGGCCTGGCTGATCACCGCACCGCCGTAGGAGTGGCCGACCAGCAGCACCGGACCGTCGATGTGCCGGATCATTTTCTTGGTGCGTCCTGCGTCGTCGGCCAGCGACGTGAGCGGCAATTCCACCGCCTGCACCCGGTCGTGGCCGTTGCGATGCAGTTCCAGGATCACCTTGGCCCAGTGTGCGGCCCCGCCCCAGAATCCATGGACGAGGAGGATGGTCGGTGTCGTGCTCATGTACGGATCTCCGGCAGCGGCCGGCGGGGTGCCGACCGTGCAGCCACTGTCCGTGGGCGACGTTAATCGCTGGTGACGCGATCGGGTCACTGCAATCGTATGCGTCGCCCGATGTCACGCATGGCACTTGCCGATCCGGCCTGAAAACGTTTTCATAAAAGTCCCCTGGAGCTTCGCATCGCGCATGACGCCTTCATCCCCGCGTGCCCAGCAGCACGCCACCCGTGCCGCCTTCTTCATTCCTGGATTCGCCACCGCCGCGTGGGCGCCGATGGTGCCTTACGCCAAGGCCAAGGCCGGGCTGTCCGACGCCAGCCTCGGCGCCGTGCTGCTGTGCCTCGGGCTCGGCTCGCTGCTGGCGATGCCGTTGGCGGGTGCGCTGACCGGGCGGCTGGGCTGCCGCCGGGTGATGGTGATCACCTGCGCGATGATGCTGTGCGCCCTGCCCTTGCTGGTGCTGGCGCCCTCGCCGGTGGCGCTGGGCGCGGCGCTGTTCGTGTTCGGCGCCGGCGTCGGTGCACTGGATTGTGCGATGAACATGCAGGCGGTCGCGGTAGAGCGCGACGCCGGGCGCGCAATGATGTCCGGCTTCCACGCCTTCTACAGCATCGGTGGCTTCGTCGGCGCCGGCTGCATGACCGGCCTGCTGATTCTGGGCACGCCGCTGTGGCTGGCCGCGCTGGCCTCAGTGGCAGCACTGCTGCTGGTTGCGGTTCTGTCGGCGCCGCACTGGCGCCCACAACGGATCCTGCATGAAGGACCGTTGCTGGCACTGCCGCACGGCGTGGTGCTGTTCATCGGCGTGCTGGCGTTCGTGGTGTTCCTCGCCGAGGGCTCGATGCTGGACTGGAGCGCGGTGTTCCTGGCCGAAGTGCGGCAGGTGCCGCGTGACCAGGCCGGCGCCGGCTTCGCGTTGTTCACCCTGGCGATGACCGCGATGCGCCTGTTCGGCGACGGCATCGTCGAGCGCCTCGGCCGCACCCGCACCCTGGTCTTCGGCGGCATCACCTCCGCAGCAGGCTTCACCCTGGCCACGCTGGTGCCCTCGTTCCCGGTGGCGCTGGCCGGCTACGTGCTGGTCGGGCTGGGCTGCGCCAACATCGTGCCGGCACTGTTCTCGATGGCCGGCCAGCAGCGGGTGATGCCGGAGAGCATCGCCATCACTGCAGTGACCACACTGGGTTACGCCGGCATCCTCGCCGGCCCGGCGGCGATCGGCGCAGTGGCGCATGCCACCAGCCTCGGCTTTGCCTTCCTGTGCGTAGCCGTACTGCTGCTGGGCGTAGCTGCCTCCGCCCGCTCACTGGCCCGACGCGTGGCCTGACAAAAAAAGGGGACGGAGGGGATTAAGTCGCATCTGCCACGGGTGTGCTGCAAACGACTTAATCCCCTCCGTCCCCTTTTTCAGCCGTGTGCCAGCCATTCGGCCTGGGCCGGCAGCTGCGGCGCCGGGCATGCGCTCTGCGGGTGGTGCTCGTCGCGCGCCATCCAGTCGTCAACCACTCCGGCCAGCAGATCCAGCCGCAGCGGCAGGGTGATATGGTCTTCGCCGCGCATCTCGATGTAGTGCGCGCGCGGGTTGGCCTGGGCCAGTTCGCGGCCCTGGCTGACGGGTATGTGCTGATCGCCCTGCCCGTGCAGCAGCAGCACGCAGGCGCGGGTATCGGCCAGCGCACGCGCGACGTCGACGCGGTCCAGATCGACGTCGATGCGACGGCTGGCGTCGGCGATCACCTGGTTGATGTCCTGGCCGCCGTAGCGCCAGCGCGCGTACGACGCCATCGCCTGCGCCTTCAGGCCTTCCGGCTGCAGTCCCATCAGGTGCGGAATCATCGTGCGGATCGCCACACCGGCATTGGCAAACGATTCCATCGCCACCACCCCTTCCACCTGGTCGCCGAGCTTGTCGGCGGTGAATACCGCTGTGGCGGCGCCATAGGACACGCCGAACAGGTACAGCGGGCCGGTTACTTCACCCCGCGCGCGCAGCTCGCCGATCACATCCACCACATCGTCCGATTCATAGGTGCCATAGCCCGACGGCCCAGTACCGGACTGTCCATGGTTGCGCAGGTCGAGCGTGACCACGCGGTAGCCGGATTCGGCCAGCTGCAACGACCACGGCAGCATCGAATCACCGTTCATCATCCAGCCGTGCAGCAGCACCACGGTGCCGCGCGGTGCCTGCGCGCGGAACGGTCGCGGTACTGCCAGGCTCAGACCGGTATCCAGCGGCAGGCCGTTCTCGTGGCGCTGCGGCAGGTAGTGGTAACGCGCGCCGTAATCGCCCGGATCAAACACACGCCAGAAGATCGGCACGCCATCGCGGCCCGGCGCGAAGCCATGGCGGTTGGGCAGTTCGGCGATGGCCGCGGCGATGCGCGGGCGATCGAGCAGGGTCGACACGCCACCTGGCGCGATCAGCCGATCGGCGAGCGAGGTGGACGAGGCATTGAGCGAGGAGGAGCATGCAGCCAGCCACAGGCCGGCGCACGCCAGCAACAACAGCAGCAGGCGCTTCATGGGCAATCGAGGATGGGTGCGACAGCGTGGCAGGTTAGCGACGCGGGCGTGGACCATCTATCGCGCGCGGATGACGGCTTGATGACAATCCGGGATCGATTCAGGTTGTCACAATGGCGCGATTGACCTCGGCATTGATCCGGATCAATGAATACGCCGGCACGATTGCCCACAGTGCCGCCATGCGCACCTCGTTCAAGCTCGCCATTGCCCTGGTCGCCACGCTGGCCGCCGCCTACGGCGTCGCCCGCACCACGCCCTACTGGTTCGCACCGCGACAGGCCGCGCAGGTCGACATCCACGATCCGGCATTGATCGCGCAGGGACAATACCTGTCGCGCGCCGCAGACTGCGCGGCCTGCCACACCGCACCGGGTGGCAAGCCGTTCGCCGGTGGCCTCGGCATGCAGACGCCGATGGGCACGATCTACTCGACCAACATCACGCCCGATCCGGACACCGGCATTGGTGCCTACGACTACGCCGACTTCGAGCGCGCGGTACGTCGCGGCATCCGTCACGATGGCCAGCCGTTGTATCCGGCCATGCCGTACGCCTCGTACGTGATCGCCAGCGACGCCGAGATCAAGGCGCTGTACGCCTACTTCATGGGCTCGGTGCAACCGGTGAAGCAGAACAACGCCGACAGCACCATCCCGTGGCCGGCAAACATGCGCTGGCCATTGGCCTGGTGGCAGCTGCTGTTCGCACGCCCGCGCACGTTCAACCCGGATCCGTCGCTGGATGCCAGCCAGCAGCGCGGCGCCGAACTGGTGGAAGGCCTGGCCCACTGCGGCGCCTGCCACACGCCACGCGGGTTGGCGTTCCAGGAAAAGGCAATGGCCGACGATGGCAGCCGCCAGTTCCTGTCCGGCTCGGTGCTGGAAGGCTGGTATGCGAAGAACCTGCGCAATGAAGCGAGCGGCCTGGCCAGCTGGAGCGAGGGCGAGATCGTCGACTTCCTGCGCACCGGACGCACCGATCGGTCGGCGGCCTTCGGTGGCATGGCCGACGTGGTCGAGCACAGCACGCAGTACCTGTCCGACGCTGACCTGCTGGCGATGGCCCGCTACCTGAAGCAGCTGCCCGCCCGCGAAGGACGCAGCGCACAGTGGTCGCCCGGCAGCGACACGACCACCGCCGCACTGCGCAGCGGCGACTACCGCGTGGCCGGTTCGCTGGCCTATGCCGAGCACTGCCAGGCCTGCCACCGCGCCGACGGGCGCGGCATGCCGCGCGTCTATCCGGCCCTGGCCGGCAACTCGATCGTGTTCGCTGACGATCCCAGCTCGCTGGTGCAGGTGACCCTGATCGGTGGCCGCACGCCGCATACCCCGCACGACCGCATGGCCTTCACCATGCCCGGCTTCGAACAGCTGCCGAACGCGCAGCTGGCACAGATCCTGACCTTCATCCGCAGCAGCTGGGGCAATCAGGCCAGCGCAGTGAGCGAGGTCGACGTGGCGCGCATGCGCAGGGTGGTGCGCGACAAGCCGGTGCACTACGTTCCGCAGGAGGCCGCACGATGAAACGTTCGCGCAAACGCTCCCGCCTGCTGATCGGCAGTGCGATCACCCTCGTGCTGCTGGCCGGCGCCGGTACCCTCGCTTACCGTCATCTGTACCCGGACCTGGATGCCGCCGTGGCCAGCACGATCGATATCCTCGATGCACAGGGCAAGGTGGTCGGCCACTACCGTGCACCCAGCGCCGAAGAAATCGCCGGGCTCGGCAATGCCGAGTCGGTGACGCTCGGCCGCCGCCTCCTCAACGAGACCGCACGGCTGCTGCCAGACAACGTCGGCAACGATCTGAACTGCAACTCGTGCCACATGGCCGAAGGCAAGCGGCCGTTCGGCAATCACTACTTCAACACCGGCGGCGGTGCCTATCCGCGCTACATGCCGCGCCCGGGCAAGGTGATCGGCCTGACCGAGCGCATCAATGGCTGCCTGCAGCGTTCAATGAACGGCAAGCCGCTGCCGAAGGACTCGCCGCAGATGCGTGCGATGCTCGACTACATGGCGTGGCTGAGCAGCCCTGTGCCAGTGGGTGCAAGGGTGGCTGCCCCCAGTGAGGGGCCCATCGACAGCACGCTGGTCCCGGACCCTATCCGTGGCCAGGCGCTGTACGCCGTGCAGTGCGCTGCCTGCCATGGCGACAATGGCGAAGGCCGGCGCGACGCCAGCGGTGACATCGCGTTCCCGCCGCTATGGGGCGACCACAGCTTCAACATCGGCGCCGGCATGGCGCGCCTGTACAAGGCCGCCGGCTTCGTCAAGCACAACATGCCGCCGGCAGTGACCCGTGAACCGCCACTGGGCCAGCAGGTGATGCCTGACCAGGATGCGGTGGACATCGCCAGCTACTTCATCAACCAGCCACGCCCGGACTTCGCCAACAAGGCCAAGGACTGGCCGCGCGACCCGAAACCCAAGGACGCGCGGTACTGAGCAGAGGCCATTGGAACCGGCCGTCACACAACACGGTTCCTGCTTCGCCGCGTCATGCCGATGTCATGGGCGCTGCCGACACTCCGGGGCTTCCCTCCCCTGAAGGTCCGGTTTCAATGCGAACGTTTGCGCGTTTTCCCCGTGTCTCGCTGCTTGCCGTGCTGATCGCCCCCGCACTGGACGCCCTGGCCGAAGCACCGCAGGGCGAGACGACCGAAGCGCGCAGCAGTGATGCCCGTACCCTGGACCAGGTACAGGTGATCGGCCAGGCCACCAGCTACGCCAAGACGTCGGTGCGCGCAGAAACACTGAACCGGCAGACGGTGATGAGCAGCGTCAACGATGCGCTGAACGAAGTACCCGGCGTGGTGGTCAGCGAGGCCGACGCCACCGGCTCGTCGGTGTGGGGCACGCAGATCAGCATGCGCGGTTTCGTCACCAATCGTGATACCCAGCAGATCGGCACCACCATCGACGGCCTGCCCAACGGCGGCTCAGGTTACGGTGGCGGCTCGCTGGCCAACCGCTACATCGACACCCTCGACCTGGAGACGGTGGAAGTCAGCCAGGGCACCGCTGACATCTCCTCGCGCTCGAACGAAGCACTGGGAGGCACGCTCAACTTCCTTACCAGCGACCCGCTGCAGGACAGCCGCCTGCGCTTCGTGGTCGGTGCCGGTGACAACGAGGCGCGCAAGTACTACGTGCGCTACGACACCGGCCTGCTCGGCGGCCACACCCGCGCGTGGATCAGCGCCTCCTCGTCGAAGGTGCACGACTGGATCGACGGCACCGGCCACGCCAGCAACGACCACATCGCCGGCAAGTTCATCACCGAACTGGATCGCTGGACCCTGACCGGCTACCTGTCCTACAACGATGCCGACGAGCCGGAATACACCAGCGTCTCTCCGAAGGGCTTTGCCACCAATCCGGATCGCGACAACCTGGTCGGCACCCTCACCGGCATTCCCTATCTGGACCAGAACTTCCGTTCGGGCTCGCGCGCGCTGCGCGAGAACACCTTCGGTTACCTGCGTGCGGCCTTCGACGGCGGCAACGGGTTCAAGGCCTCGGTGGCCGCCTACGGGCACCGCATGCAAGGTCGTGGCGACTGGCTTCCACCCTACCTGGCGCAGGTCAGCGATGAGGGTGCGGGCCACCCCGAATCGGAATATCTCGGTGGCAAAACCGTGTACGGCGGCAGCAACCGTGGCCAGATCTTCTTCGTCAATCCCGATGGCAGCGCCGCGCAGCGCCTGGCCGGCTGCACCCCGCGCCTGGGCTTCACCGCCGAGTACGATCCGAACTGCTACGCGGGCAACGTGCTGGGCGCGCAGTCCTACCGCCACACCCACTACGACAACGACCGCATGGGCGTGACCGCCGACGTCGAATGGCGGCAGACCTTCGGTGCGATCGACAACACCATCCGTGGCGGCCTGTGGGTGGAGAAGCTGGACCGTTCGGCACGCCGTGACTGGCACCGCCTGCTCAACGTCGGCCAGGACATCGCCTTCGACCATCAGCCGTACTGGGTGCAGTTCGAGGACAAGTACAAGGTTGATGAGCAGATGTACTACGTCGAGGACGTGGCCCGCTTCGGGCCGTTCAGTGCCCGCCTGGGCGTGAAGCAGTTCTTCGTCGACCAGTCGCGCCGCCGCGTGATCGGTGCCAGCGAGCACGTCAAATCCGATTCCAGGTCCGATCCACTGTTGTCCACCGGCGTCACCTGGGCACCGGGTGTGGAAGGCATGGAGCTGTTCGCCGGCTTCTCGCAGAACTTCGCCGCCATCCCCTCCGGCGTGCTTGGCGAGACCGACCCGCAGCGCTTCCGCAACGTCGAGCCCGAAACCGCCGACAACATTGAAGTGGGCATGCGCATCAGCCGCTGGCCGCTGACCGCCTCGGTCACGCTTTACAACATCAAGTTCGACAACCGCATCGTCTATCTGCCGGCGGGCTTCGTCAGTGGCATCGACTACCTGGGCGAGACCGATGGTGTCTACGAGAACTTCGGCGGCGTGGAAAGCAACGGCCTGGAAGCCGCGTTCGGCTATGGGTGGAACAATGGCTGGCGGATCAACGCGGCCTACACCTACAACCGCTCCAAGTACCTGGGCAGCGGCAATGCCGCGCGTGATACCCAGCTGGGCATCGTCGACGGCGCCAAGGTGGTCGGCCAGCCCGAACAGACCCTCGTCCTGTCGGCGGACTGGCAGGGCGAGAACTGGAACTTCGGCCTGTCCGGCCGTTACCTGGGCACGCGCTATCTCGACGCCGCCAACGTCAACACGCTGCCTTCGGCCACCGTGTTCAACGCCAACATCGGCTTCGACCTGCAGGGCCTGTCGCCGCGGCTGAAGGGCATGGGTGCCAACCTGGTGGTGAGGAACCTCACCGATAAGCGGTATCTTGCGGGGGTGGACGGCCGCGACAACGCCTTCATCGGCGCCCCGCGCACCGTCGGCATCTCCTTCCGTGTGGACCTGTGAGTGAGCCCGTGACCGATATCGGCCGACGCCGGTTGTTGCAGGCCGGCGTTGCCGCCGGCCTTGCCCCGCTGCTGCCCAGCATCGCACGGGCCGCAGCGATCGCCCCCGCCGCGCAGACGCGCAGCCTCGAAGACCTGCAGCACATCGTGGTGTTCATGCAGGAGAACCGTTCGTTCGACCACTACTTCGGCACGCTGCCGGGTGTACGTGGTTTCGGCGACCGCTTCGTGGCCCCAGCCCCCGCGCTGCAGGCCGGTGGCCGCGCGCGCAGCCTGTGGCTGCAGCCCGATGCCAGTGGCACGCGGGCGATCGCACCGTTCCCGCTGGATACCGCCGCGCACTTCGGCTACATGCGGGTGGAAGGCACGCCGCACACCTGGCCAGACGCCCAGCGTGCCTGGGACCACGGGCGCATGGGGCACTGGCCGAAGGCCAAGCAGAACCACTCCATGGGCTACTTCCAGCGCAGCGACATGCCGTTCCAGTTCGCGCTGGCCGATGCGTTCACGATCTGCGACGCCTACCACTGCGCGATGCAGGCCGGCACCAATCCGAACCGGGTGTTCCTGTGGACCGGCCACAACGATGCACAGGCCCGCGCCGGCGGCCCGGTGATCGCCAACTCGCATGACAACTTCCCCGAACACGGCGGGCATCCGGCGTCCTACCGCTGGACCAGCTATGTCGAGCGCCTGCAGACGGCCGGCGTGTCCTGGCAGATCTACCAGGACATGGCGGACAACTTCACCGACAACCCGCTGGCCGGCTTCGAGGCGTTCCGTCGGGCGTACAGTGCTGCACCCGGGCATGACCCGCAACTGCGCGCACGCGGGGTCAGCACCCGTGGCCTGCCACAGCTGCGCCAGGACGTACTCGATGGGCGCCTGCCGCAGGTCAGCTTCATCATCGCCGACGCGGCCGGCAGCGAGCACCCCGGACCCTCCAGTCCGGCGCAGGGCGCGGCTTATACCGCGCGCGTGCTGGATGCGCTGACTGCCGATCCGGAAGTCTGGAGCCGCACCGCCCTGCTGCTGATGTTCGATGAGAACGACGGCTTCTTCGACCACATGCCGCCACCGGCACCGCCTTCGCCGGTGGATGGCGGCTGGGCGGGTGCGTCCTCGGTCAGTACCGAGGGCGAATACCACCGCCATCCCGCACCGGGCGACGAGAAGTACGATGCCGCCGAACTGCGCGGCCGCCCGTATGGACTGGGCCCGCGCGTGCCGCTGTATGTGATCTCGCCGTGGAGTCGGGGCGGCTGGGTCGACTCGCAGGTGTACGACCACACCTCGGTCATTCGACTGATCGAACGCCGCTTCGGTGTGGCGGCACCGGACATCTCGCCGTGGCGCCGCGCGGTCTGCGGCGACCTCAGCAACGCCTTCGACTTCGCCCAGCGCGATACCCGCCCGTTCGTACGCGGCCTGCCCGACGTGAGCGCGGTGGCCGCACGCGCCGCTGCGTTGCCAGGGCGAACCGTGCCGGCGCTGCCGGAGGGGCTGAAACCAGCGAAGCAGGAAGTCGGCATACGCCCGGCGCGCGCCCTGCCCTATCGGCCGCAGGCATCGATGGCTGCGGTGGACGCCTCGGGCGTGGATCTGGCGCTATCCTGCGAAGGCGCGGCGGCAGTGCTGCATGTCTACGACCGGCTGCGGCTGGATGCGGTGCCGCGCCGCTACACGCTGCTCCCGGGCATGGCGCTGCGCGAGCGCTGGCCGCTTGATGCCCAAGGCCGCTATGACCTGTGGCTGCTGGGCCCGAACGGCTTCCACCGCCACTTCCAGGGGGCGGCCAAGGATCCTGCGCTGCAGGCTTCAATTGATCGCACGGATGGCCAACTGCGGCTGCGGCTGCGGCTGCGCAACCTGGGTGACGGCGCGCAGCAGGTGCGTGTGCAGCCTGGTGCCTATGCCGGGCACATGCCCGATCAGGCGCTGGTACTACCAGCACACGCAGAAACCGCGTTGGCGTGGGACGCAACGCCCACGGCGGGCTGGTATGACCTGCAGATCGGCGCGGGCGAGAGCATGCTGCGCCTGGCCGGTCGCGCCGAGGATGGGCGCCCCGGCACCAGTGACCCGGCGATGGGCAGCGAGCCGTTGCGGTTCGAGCAGGATTGAAGGATCTCTGTAGAGCGGTAGATTCAGGCCTCCTGCAGCCCCGGCCGGCCGTGCTCCACCGCATAGCGCTTCCAGCTCTGCACCGCGCCATTCGGCTGCATCACGGTATCCAGCGTCTTCATGTCGCCGATCCACGCATCGCGGGTGACATCACACAGCACGTAGCCACGCTTGTCGGTGGTCGCCTTCAGGTAGGGGCTGTGCGCAAGCTGGTTCCTGGCATACGCGTCCACGCCCTGGCCGTCGGCACCGGAAGTGATCGAGGTGGCGAGGAACTCACTGGAGATCACGCCCGAGTCACGGTGGTCCTGCACCAGATCGCTGGCATAGTGGCGATGCGCGTCGCCACAGGCGGTCACCACGTTGCCGAAGCCCACCTTCTGGATGTGGTCAAGCAGCCGCCGGCGGCTGTCCAGATAGCCTGACCACTGGTCGTCGGACGACTGCACCATGCCGTCCTTCTCGCGCATGTAGTTGCCCAGTGCGACCTGGTGGGCGATCGTGTGCCAGCGTGGTGCAGCATCGGCCAGGCCGTCGAACAGCCAGCGCTCCTGCTTCGCCCCCACAATGCTGCGCTCCGGAGATTCCACCTGCTCACGCAGCGCCATGTTCACCTGCTTGCTGCGGTATTGGCGGGTGTCGAGCAGGTGCAGGTCCATCAGCGTGCCGTAGCGTGCGCGCCGGTACATCTGCATGTGGCCATCGCGCGGGAATGCCGAACGGCGCAACGGCATGTTCTCGTAGTAGGCCTGGAACGCCTGTGCGCGGCGCAGCAGGAATACTTCGCTGGGTGTGTCATCCTGGTCTTCTGCGCCGGCCCAGTTGTTGTCCACTTCATGGTCGTCAAAGGTGACGAACCACGGTGCCGCCGCATGCGCGGCCTGCAGGTCGGCATCGCTCTTGTACTGGGCGTACCGGCGGCGGTAATCATCCAGCGTGTAGATCTGCGGGCCGACGTGGTTGCGCAGGTTGGTGAACGGCTGGCCGTTCATCTTCCGCAGGCCCGGCTGGCTTTCGCCTTCGTAGATGTAATCACCGTAGTGGAAGACGAAATCCAGCCGTTCCTCGGCGATACGCCGCCACGCGGTGTAGTGGCCTTCTTCGTAGTGCTGGCAACCGGCAACCGCAAAACGCACACGATCCACTGCGGCCGTGGCTGCGGGCAGCGTGCGGGTACAACCGACCGCACTGGCGTGGCCGCCTACGGTGAAGCGGTACCAGTAGGGCCGTCCGGGCGCCAATCCGTCCAGCTCCACGTGCACGGCATGGCCGAGTTCGGGATGCGCAATTGCCGAACCCTGGCGTACTACCTTGCGCATGCCTTCGTCTGCTGCCAGTTGCCACTGGACCAGCATCGGCCGGGTCGGCATGCCACCGCCGAACATCAGCGGTTCGGTCGCCAGGCGCGTCCACAGCACCATGCCATCGGTCGAGGGATCACCCGAGGCCACGCCCAGGGTGAAGGGTGTGCTGGCAAAGCGCGGCTTGGCCAGCAGGTTGCGCGGGTTCAGCGCGGAGGCATCGGCCTGCGCGGCCAGCGCGTGTGCCGTGCCCATCCAGGCGCCGGCAGCAGACAGGCCGGCCAGGGCCAGGAATCGCCTGCGATTGATCGTATCCACGGCGCTGCCCTCAGTTGTAGATGATGTGGAAGTAGAAGAAGCGGCCGTAGTCGTCGATCTCGGTTCGGAAACGCCCGTTCGGACCGGTGCTGTAGGTCGGCTGGGTGTTGAACAGGTTCTTGGCTTCGTACTTCAGCGTCACGTGCTTGCTGAGCTTGTGGCTGAAGGCCATGTTGAACGTCATGTACGGGTCGTAGTACGAATCCAGCCATTCGGTGTCACCGAAGTCGACCAGCATCCGGCTGCGGTAGGTGCCGGACAGGCGCAGCTGCGCGCTTTTCCAGGGCATGCGCCAGATCACCGAACCGTTGAGTGACCAGTCCGGCTGGTACAGCAGGCGATCCAGGCGGCGCGCGGTGCCATCACTGATGCGGTAGTCGGTCTGCCCTTCCAGCCGCGTGGCGTTGAAGTACATGTCGAAGCGCTGGCGGCCCCACTGCAGGTTGCGGTTGGCCACCGCGAACTCGACACCGCGCAGCTTCGACTCATCGGTGTTCATCGGCTGGGTGACCCGATAGCGGGTATCACCCACGTTCTCGAAGGTGGTCAGGGTGTAGATGTCGTCCTTGATCACCTTGTCGAACAACGCCACCGAGACCAGGCCGTTGTTGCCGTTGAAGTACAGGTCCCATGCAAGGTCGATGTTGGTGGAACGGCGCGGCTGCAGATCGGCATTGCCCTGCTTGATGGTGCAGAAGCCCCTGCCCTCCTCGTCATCGCCACAGCTGGTGCTGGTGGCCTGGGCGATGTTGCTCGGCGTCGGCCGGCCCAGCGTGCGGCTGGCGGAGAAGCGCAGGCGCTGGTCCTCGGTGAGCTTGAAGGTTGCGTTCAACGAGGGCAGCAGGTTGTTGTAGCCACCGCTCGTGTTGCGGAACGCAGAGGTATAGGTAGCGCCGCCATCATCGCTGAACGGACTGTAGGCATCGAAGCGGGTGTGGTCGTAGCGCAGGCCGCCGATCAGCAGCAGCCGGTCCCAGGCGTAGTGCGCGGATACATAGGCATTGGTGATGTCCTCCACGTACTTGTAGTCGCTGGTGAAGTTGGCATTCGGATACGCCGCATTGTTGCTGCCCAGTTTCGGCAGCAGTTCCTCGGTCCACTTGCGGTTTTCGATCAGCGGGAAGCCGGGCACGCTGCCCAGCAGTGTCGAACCCGGATACAGGTAGTCGTTGAGCGTGGCGCTGCTCTTGAAGTAGTCGAAGTCGATGTCCTGCCAGATTTTCAGGTGGCGGTACTCGGCGCCGGCGGCGAGGCCGAAACCTCTCGCATCGGCGTCGATGTTGTAGCTGAAGTCGGCGCGCAGGTTGTCGATGCTCTCCTTGGCATCGCGCGGGGAGACGTAGGCCTGCGCCGGATTGAGCTTGAATGCGGAACTGGTCAGCAGGCTGGAATCGGAAACGGCCACCGCGTTGGGGAAACCGTGGCTGTCGTTCTCGTAGTCGACGAACAGATTGCTCGGGTAGGCGCGCACGCCCCAGTAGACCTGGCTGTTGTGGAAGGTCTCTTCGGTATGGCCACCGCGCAGGGTCAGCCGCGAATGGTCCCCCATGTCCCAGTTGAAGCTGGCGATGGCGCCACGGTTGCTGCGGTCCCAGCGGTCGTGGCGGTTCTTGATGTAGATGCTGTTGATCTGGGTGGTGCCGCTGTCTTCGGTCTGGTTGCGGACCGGAAACTTGGCGTTGCCGTACAGATCCGTCTTGTTCATCGTCGAGTTCTCGTAGAACCGGTACGAATACAGCAGCAACGATGCGTAGAACGGATCATCCGAGGGCTTCCACTCAAGCTTGGCGGAGCCACCGAAGTTGGTGATGAAGTTGGTGTAGGTGCCGGTGCTGAAGTTGCCAGGCGCACGCAGCCCGTTCCAGCCCTTGGCCTCGTCCGGACCGGTGGTACCGTCGGTGAGGTATTTTCCAGCGTCGTTGTAGTAGTAGTTCGACTCCACCCAGCGCTTGACGCTGTTGCGTGAACGCTGCTCATAGCGTGCCACCGCAACGATGCCGAATTCCTGGTCGGCGCCGAACTGGTTGGAGAACACCATCTTGGCGCTCTTGCCGAAATGGCCCAGGGTCTCGTGATTGCCGCCAGCGCTGCGCTCGACGTTGGTCTCGGCAGTGGAATAGATGCCTGCCACATCGGCAAACACGTACTTGCCGGACCGGTCGAAGGCACTGCGGCTGATGATGTCGATCACGCCGCCGATCGCATCCGGTGCCTGCTCCGCACTGAAGCTCTTGTAGATGTCGGTACGGGTGCCGATGTCGCTGGGAATCAGCTGCAGGTTGTTCATTCGCTCGCCGGAGCCACTGCCTCCCACGCTGGCAATCGCGATGCCATCGATGGTGGTGTAGTTGAGGTTGGCCTGTACGCCGCGCACGGTCACGTAACGTGGCTCGCCGGCATCCTCCACCGCACTCAGGCCTGGAGCGGCCATCAGGCTCTCGGCCAGGGTCTCGTCGCCGTAGCTGTCCATCTCGTCGTAGACCACCGAATCCTTGATCACTGGCGACGACTTCTTCTGGTCGATCACCTCGTGCGCGGCAATCACCTTGACGGTGTCCAGGGTCGGCGCCACCACCGCCTCGGCCTCGCGCGGCTTCGGCGCGGCCGGCTTCGGCGCGTTGCTTACTGGCGCCGGATCGATGGCGATGACGTTGCCATCGACCACGGTGTAGCCCAGGCCGGTCCCTGCCAGCAGTGCGTCCAGCGCCTGCTTGACGGTGGCACCGCGCGGCACCGCACCGGCCATGCGCGCATCACCGCCGGCCGAGTACAGGAACTGCACTCCGGAACTGCGCGACAACTGCTCCAGTGCACGTGCCAACGGCTGCGCCGCGATCGGCGTGGATACACGCGCCTCCAGGCCATCGGCACCGGCGGCGAAGGCCAGCGGCACGCTGCAGGGAGACAGGGCGAGGATGATCGACAGGTAGAGCGTGTTGCGCATCACGGGTCCTTGGAAGAGAGAGAAGGCAGCAGGCGCCGCTGCGTGGCTCGGCAGCGGCTTCTCCCAAGTAAGAGCCCGCATACACCGAAGTGGAGAACGCGGATTCGATGAATTTTTTTTGACAGTCCACGGCCATTTCGGCCTCAGCGACTGCCAACCCGCACGGTGTCGCCTTCGCGCCTCACCACGAAACGCGGGTCGCGTTCGAGGAAGGCCTGCAGCGCACCGATGCGATGCGCATCGAGACTGCCCGACAACCGTGCCGATGCCGCGCCTTCGTCCAGCACGCGGACCTGCACCTGGTTGTGCCGGTTGAAGGCAGCGGCCACCTCGTCCAGCCGCTCATCCAGGAAGGACACCTTGCGTTGCTGCCAATCCAGCAGCATCGACAATGGCAGGTCCAAGGACTCGACCGCATGGCTGCCCGCGTCGACCTGCACCACTCGGCCTTCGCCCAGCTGCGCAAGACGCCGGGCGTCCGCACCCTGGCTCCATACCTCCACCTCGCCGGAGACCACGCCGATGCGCGTGCTCTGCAGCCGTCGCGATACATCGAATACCGTGCCGATATCCCGGATCTCCAGGCCGTTCACCTGCACCTCGAACGGACGGCGGTCGCGGGCGATGTCGAACGTGGCCTCACCCTGCAGCAGCTCCACCTTGCGGCTGAACCAGCCCATGCGTACCCGCAGGCGGCTGTCCGCGTTGAGCTGCACCTGGGTCTGGTCGGGCAGCACCAGGTCGCGAAGTTCACCCTGTCCGGCACTGTAAAGCTGCTCGGTGGGCATCAGCTGCGGAACCAGGCCCACGCCGAGCAAGGTGATACAGGCTGCGGCAGCTGCCACCCACCAGCGCGCACGACCGCGCCGCGGCACAGCGCGCGGCGGCGCGTGCACGCCACCGAACAGCGGCACCACCTTGGCCGACGTCGCCTCCCGCAGCGGCGGCGCCTCGTCAGCCAACGACGATTGCAGCGCTTCGCCCACCTGCCGGTGCAACGAGAGGACGCGCAAGTAGGCGCGCACATGCTCTGGCGAGCGCTTCATCCAGTCCAGGAACGCGAGGCGCCCGGCCTCATCCAACGGCCCCTCGCGGTTGCCCAGGAACCAGTCCATGGCCTCGCAGGCGATCGTGTCGTCGGCCACGGGCGATGAGGTCCGGTTCATGTGAGCTCCCTGGCGCCCAGCGCCTTCCTGCAGGCCTCCAGCCCCTTGCCGATGTGCTTGCGCACCATGTGCACCGACACCTGCAGCTGCTGGCTGATTGCCGGGCAGTCCAGCCCGTCGCGGTAGTGCAGCTCCATCACCCGCCGCGTGGTTGTCGGCAGTCGTGCGATGGTGCTGCGGATATCGTTCCAGCGCTGCGCACGCTCGAAATCACCTTCGATGTCTTCTTCGCTTTTCAGCACTTCGGCCAGCAGGTCGACGTCTTCCAGCGGCGGCAGCGACGACCGCGCGCGCGCATGCTCGCGCGCCAGGTTGGCCGCCACGGTGAACAGGTAGGCTTCCGGGTTCTCGACAGCATCGGCATCCTCGCCGGTGCTGCGCAGCAGGCGCAGGTAGACCTCCTGCGCCAGGTCTTCGGCATCCTCGCTGGCCGAACCGCGACGCAGGAAGAAGCCACGCAGCAGCCGGCGCCGCAGTTCGTAGCTCTTCTCCCAGATCCTCACGCTGTTCACGGCCGGCCAACCACCCCGAGGCTGGAAAGCCACGCAGGGTGACCGCCATCGATGACAGTGGCGTTTCAACGACCGGCAGGCAGCCGCTAGAATGCGGCCCCTGCAATGTCCCGGCAGCCCGCACAAGGAGTGCTCTCATCAACGCACGCACCGCCATCAACACCCTCAGCAGCCTGCTGTTCCTGCTGCTGGTCGCCCACACCACCGCCTACCAGCAGCAGATGTGGCCGCCCAGCCGGGTCATCCATGTGCATCCGGTGATCGTCGTCCTCGCCTATGCGCTGGGTGTGCTCACGCTGCTGTTGTGGATCGGCGGTCGTCGTGCACCGGAACCCGCCCAACGCCTGGCGCGCTGGTTGCCCATCGTCGCCTGGTGCCTGCTGGGCGTCGGCGTGGCGATCATCCCGGTGTTCCTGCCGGGGCTGTCCCCGGCCTGATCAGCGGCCGCGCCCAGCGCATCGGCCCATGATACGGCGCGCGGCACCAACCCTTGCTTGCCAGAGACCCAAGCCCCGCCCGCCTACCGAAGCGTGGGGGGCAGGCCTACGCTTGTCTTCTCGGTGGCCGCCACGGTCGCCCTTCGCGTCACGGCGCCCGCCGTTGCGACCCCGCTCCAGTGCTGTGCGCCCTGCCGGTGTTGTCGCCCAGGCAGACGTCCGACCGGCGCCCTCTGGAGACAGCCATGAACCAAGCCCTCATTCCCTTCGATACCGATCCACTGGAAACCCAGGAGTGGCGTGAATCGCTGGAGGCGGTGATGCAGGCCGGCGGCCGGCCGCGCGCGCACTACCTGATCGACCAGCTGAGCGATCTGGACGCCCGGCAGCACGGCGACCTGCATACCCGTGCCTGGACCGCCTACGTCAACACCATCCCGCCCGAGCGCCAGCCGGCCTACCCGGGTGACCTGGCCATCGAACGCCGCCTGAACGCGATGATCCGCTGGAACGCGATGGTGATGGTGCTGCGTGCCGGCAAGCACTCCAACGTCGGCGGCCACATCGCCACCTACCAGTCGGCGGCAGTGCTGTACGACGTGGGCTTCGATCATTTCTTCCGTGGCCGTACCGACACCTTCGACGGCGACATGATCTACATCCAGGGCCACTCCGCGCCGGGGATCTACGGCCGAGCTTACGTGGAAGGCCGCATCGATCCAGCGCGCATGGACAACTTCCGCCGCGAAGCCGGTCGCGAAGGCCTGTCCTCGTATCCGCACCCGCGCCTGATGCCGGAGTTCTGGCAGTTCCCCACCGTGTCGATGGGACTGGGCCCGCTGACCGCCGCCTACCAGGCCCGCTACATGCGCTACCTGGAATACCGTGGCCTGAAAGAACAACAGGGCCGCAAGGTCTGGGCCTTCCTCGGCGACGGCGAGATGGACCAGCCCGAATCGCTGGCGGCAATTTCCCTGGCCGGCCGCGAGCGGCTGGACAACATCGTGTTCGTGGTCAACTGCAACCTGCAGCGCCTGGACGGTCCAGTACGGGGCAACGCCAAGGTCATCCAGGAACTGGAAGGCACCTTCCGCGCGGCCGGCTGGAACGTGATCAAGCTGATCTGGGGCAGTGGCTGGGACGACCTGCTGGCCCGCGACCACAGCGGCCTGCTGCGCCAGCGCATGATGGAATGCGTGGACGGCGACTATCAGACCTTCAAGTCGCAGAGCGGCGCCTACGTGCGCGAGCATTTCTTCGGCCGCTACCCCGAGCTGCTGGAGCTGGTCGCGCACATGAGCGACGACGACATCTGGGCGCTGGCACGTGGTGGCCACGATCCCCAGAAGGTGTACGCCGCCTACCAGCAGGCGGTGAACACCAGCGGCCGGCCGACGGTGATCCTGGCCAAGACGGTCAAGGGTTTCGGCATGGGCGAAGCCGGCGAAGGCCAGAACATCAACCACCAGCTGAAGAAGATGAGCGCCGACGCGGTGCGCGCCTTCCGTGACCGCTTCAACCTGCCGGTCAGCGACGAGCAGCTGGAGGAGATGCCCTATCTGCGCCCGGAACCGGGCAGCGCCGAAGCGGCCTACTTCGCCGAGCGCCGCCGCATCCAGGGCGGGCAGCTGCCGGCGCGCCTGGCCAAGGTCGATCCGCTGCCGCTGCCGCCGCTGTCGATCTTCAACACCCAGCTGCAGGGCAGCGGCGATCGCGGTCAGTCCACCACCATGGGCTTCGTGCGCATCCTCACCCGCCTGCTGAAGGACCCGGAACTGGGCAAGCTGGTGATTCCGATCGTGCCCGATGAATCGCGCACCTTCGGCATGGAAGGCCTGTTCCGCCAGATCGGCATCCACTCCTACCTGGGTCAGCTGTACACCCCGCAGGACGCCGGCCAGCTGAGCTATTACAAGGAAGCCAAGGACGGCCAGATCCTGCAGGAAGGCATCAATGAATCCGGTGCGATCTGTTCGTGGATCGCCGCCGGTACCGCCTACAGCAACCACGGCCTGGCCACGATCCCGTTCTACATCTTCTATTCGATGTTCGGCCTGCAGCGCGTCGGAGACCTGGCCTGGGCCGCTGCCGATGCGCGTACCCGCGGCTTCCTGCTCGGTGCCACGTCGGGCCGCACCACGCTGATGGGCGAAGGCCTGCAGCACGATGACGGCCACAGCCACGTGCTGTCGTCGGTGATTCCCAGCTGCGTGTCCTACGACCCGACCTACAACTACGAGCTGGCGGTGATCATCCATGACGGCCTGCGCCGCATGTATGTCGACCAGGAAGACATCTACTACTACATCACCGTACTCAACGAGAACTACCCGCAGCCGGCACGGCCCGAAGGCGCCGAGGCCGGCATCCTGAAGGGCCTCTACCTGCTGCGTCCGGTAGCCGCCGATGCCGCCTCGCAGCCACGCGTGCAGCTGATGGGCGCAGGCTCGATCCTGCGCGAGGTGGAAGCTGCGGCAGAACTGCTGCAGCAGGACTTCGGCATCGCCAGCGATGTGTGGAGCGCGACCAGCCTGACCGAACTGCGCCGCGACGGCCTGGCCGCCGAACGCTGGAACCTGCTGCACCCGGCTGAGGAACCGCGCGTACCCTTCGTGCAGGAGTGCCTGCAGGGCCATGACGGCCCGGTGGTGGTGGCCACCGACTACATGAAGATCGTCGGCGACCAGATCCGTCCCTTCATCAACGACCGCCGCTTCATCGCACTCGGTACAGATGGCTTCGGCCGTTCCGACACGCGTGAGTCGCTGCGCACGTTCTTCGAAGTGGATCGCCACTTCATCGTGCTGGCCGCCCTGAAGTCGCTGGCCGACGAAGGCCGCATCGAGCGCGCGCGGATGCAGGAGGCCATCGACAAGTACGGCATCGACACCGGCAAGCGCGACCCGGCCGCGGTGTGAGGCTGCCGGTGCCATGCCCGCGGATTCCCTCCCCGTGGGCATGGCACAGGCGGCGCCGCTACGGTATCCGCTTGAACAGGTTGGTCTGCAGGATCGGCGTGCCGTCGTGGCCGTAGAACGCCTTGGTCTCGGTCATCGTCGTACGGTCGGCCGCCACGGTATAGATGCGGGTGGAGGCCGGCGTACCGTGGTCCACCAGCTGCATCACCAGGGTATTCGGCGCCGGCAGTTTCAGGTTGGCCTTGTCCGCACCGTAGGTGCCGGACAAGGGCCCCGGCGTACCGTCGAGCGCCAACGTGCCGTCGGATTTCATGGTTTTGCCGTCGTGCAGGACGATGTCAACGTGTGAACTCCACCGACCCGCACCGGCGTCCTTGAACTCCAGCACCACCTGCTTCGGGCGCTGTGCTTCGGGTAACGCAGACGTGGCGATATCCAGCGACCAGCGCCCCAGCAGCGGCGAGGGCGAAGCTTCCACCGCCAGCGCCGGAACGGCGGAGAGCGAAAGCGCAGACAACAACACAGCGGACAACAGCTTCATACGGGGCTCCGTTTGAATGAGGAAGCTCTGCGTGGGGCGTTGCGGGGCAGTGCCCAGATCGTGCCGGTCGCCAGCAGCACGCGCAAGGCGGTGCGCTGAACGAGGGAGACTCCGTCCCATCCCGAGAGGCCAAAGCACCCTGCCCCATTGAATCGAGGCGGTTTCCGCTCTTGTTGACCTGAATAGTTACGTTATAACAGTTCACGTCAATTTCACGGACCGTGCCATGCGTCGCCATCTCCTTGCTACCGCCCTTCTGTTCGCCGTCCACAGCGCCCAGGCCGCGGACGAACCCACCCTCCCCACCCTCCAGGTCCAGGCCAGCCAGCCCTCCCGTATCGACAGCCGGGTCACCGTCGACAACCCACAGGCGCAGAACCGCACCCTGGGCGGCCTGCTCGAACACGTCTCCGGCGTGCAGAACAGTGCTTTCGGGCCGAACGCGGGTGCCCCGGTCATCCGCAGCCTCAGCGGCAACCGCGTGCAGATCCTGCAGGACGGCCAGTCCATCCTCGGGATGAACGCGATCAGCGGCGACATCAACATCCCGTTCGATCCGCTGTTCGTACGCAGCGTCACCGTCAACAAGTCTTCCGACACCGTGCGCTACGGCGGCAATGCGATCGGCGGCAGCGTGGAGATCGATTCGGGCCTGATCTCGCGCAGCATGGAAGACAAGGACCAGTCGATGGAACTGGTCCTGCGCAAGGGCTTCAATGCAGCCGACGCGCAGGGCTTCCGCATGAACTTCAACAACCAGCGCAATATCTCAACCAACCTGCAGGTTTCGCGCCAGCGCATCTCGCACTACGATATTCCCGGCAACAGCAAGGCCGGCGTCTGCAACAGCGGGCTGTTCCCGGCCTCCGGTGGTGTCAACTCGGCCCTCGCCGACAGCTGCCAGAAGGAAGCGCGCGTCCAGCAGATCTACAACAGGGCGTCGCAGCCCTACATCGACCAGTTCATGACCGAAAACCCGGACTGGGCCGACGGCGATTTCTCCTTCTACACCAACAATCCGACTTCGGTCTGGCAGCGCCGCACCTACATCAATCCGGTCAACCCGGCCTACGTACCCGGCACGCCTTCGTACGTGCAGAAGCAGATCAACAACGACGTGACGCCCGATTACCATCACCGGTTGGGCAACAGTTACGCGCGCAATTCGCAGGTGGCGTTCGGGTCGACCCTGTTCTTCGACCGTGGTTACGTGGGTGTCAGCATCGATGCCAAGGACAGCGAATACGGCGTGCCCGGGTTCTCGATGCAGAACCTGTCGTTCGGTTCCAACGACGCCAACGCATTGCCGGTGGGCGTGGTGATCAAGCAGGAACGCTACGCACTGGAAGCCCTGTTGCGCGACCCGCTGCCGTGGTTCGAGCGCGCTGAACTGCGTGTTTCGAAGCTGGACAACACCTCGGGCGAACGGCTGGGTGCCACCCGGGCCAACGACTACGATTTCGAGAGCACCCAGGCCGAGCTGCTGCTCAGCCATCAGCGTGTCGGTCCGCTCAGCGGCCTGCTCGGTTACAGCCACCAGTCGCGTGATGTCACCGGCAGCGGCGCGCTGCGCTACCTGCCTGACGTCGACACCCGCAGCAACGCGATGTTCCTGAAGGAGACGCTGGACTTCGGCTGGGCCAGTTTCGACGCTGGCGTGCGCCACGAGCGCGTTGACCATGACCTGCAACCAAGCCGCTTCAAGACCGCGCGCAATGCCGCCAACACGAAACTGCAGGACCGCGACTACCGGCTCAACAGCTACAGCTTGGGATCGTATGTCGAGCTCGGTCCGTTGTTCGCCGCCAAGGTGCGCTACTCGTCCTCGCAGCGCGCACCGGAGATCAATGAGTTGTATGCGAGCAACGCGCACTACTCGGTGATGACCCAGGAAGAAGGCAACCAGAACCTCGAGCCAGAGCGCGCGAAAAACCTGGAGCTGACCGGCCTGTTCCATATCGGAGGGTTCGAACTGTCGGCCACCGCGTATCGGATGAAGTACGAGAACTATCTGTACCTGGGTTACTCGGGCGTGCAGACCGCCAACCGCCTGCCGCTGAAATACTGGAAGCAGACCGACACCACGGTGAAGGGCTTCGAGATCGACGCATCGCAGGCTCTGGACCTTGGCCGCTATGGCACGTTGAACATCTCCGCCTTCGCCGACCTGGTGAAGAACAAGGCCGATCACCCCGATTCGCTGCGTGCCCACAACGACGGCGAGTACCTGCCGAACATGCCGACCAACCGCTACGGCGCCAATCTGCAGTGGCAACGCGAGGGTTGGAAAGCGCAGCTGTCCAGCACCTACTACGACACGCAGAAGTACCTCGGCCGCAACGTCAGCGAGGAAGTGCCACTGGATGCCTTCAACCTGGTCGACCTGCAGGTCAGCCGTGAGCTGCCGGTACGCAACAGCTACATCGCCGGCATGGAGGTGTTCGTCAACGGCAGCAATCTGCTCAATGAAGAAGCACGCCCGCACAACTCGCCGTTGAAGTACATCGCGCCGTTGCCGGGGCGTGGTTTCCAGGTGGGGGTGACGGTGAGGCTCTGACTGTCAACCGATGGCGCCGCCCGCGGTTCGATGAACTGCGGGCTCGGCGTAGTGGCGGCAACGTTGCGTTTCAAACCCGGTCTGATCCACCATCAGCAGAAAATGGAGATGGGAATGAACTGGATGCGCCCCCTGTCACTTGGCCTGTTGCTGTGCCTGTCATCCGGCGCCAACGCGGCCTCCGCCATCGTCTACGACGACGATGGCCGCTACGGCTACGCCATGAACCACAGCACGCTGTCGGCTGCGATGCAGCGCGCACTGCAGCACTGCGCCGTTCGGTCCCGCAACTGTGCGCAGACTGCCACGACCACCGCGGTGGGATATTCGGCGATCGCTACCGGCACCGTCGCCATGGGCTTTGCACTTGGGGAAAAGACGGCGGACGCCGCACAACGCAAAGCGGAAAGAATGTGCAGGCAACGTGCCAATGACTGCACACTGGCAATTCTCTGGCGCGAAACGCCAAGCGGCATTGCGCCGCCCGCTCATCCGGGTCATGCGGTGCCGGAGCCCAGGCTCTATTCCTCGCCCGAAGTCGGGCAGGACGCGGCTGGCACCACCCACTAGGCCTGCACAACGCCCGTGCGGCGTGGCCGTGTGTTACCGCGTTGAACAAAGAAAAACGCCTGCAGATCGAGGATCTGCAGGCGCTTCTTTGTATCTGGCGGAGTGAGAGGGATTCGAACCCTCGATAGAGCTTTTGACCCTATACTCCCTTAGCAGGGGAGCCCCTTCGGCCACTCGGGCATCACTCCGGGGTTTTCTCCGCGTCTGGTGCGTTGCACCTCAGCGGGGCGTGAATCATAACGTTAATCGAGTGCGAAGGTAAAGCGTTATTCGGCAGAATTTTCGCTACCGGTGCCACCGGCTTCATCACCACGCTGGATGCGCTGATAGATCTCTTCGCGATGCACAGCGACGTCCTTCGGCGCGGTGATGCCGATACGCACCTGGTTACCCTTGACGCCAAGCACGGTGACGCTCACCGAGTCACCGATCATCAGGGTTTCGCCGACGCGGCGAGTCAGGATCAACATTTTTGTAAGTCTCCATGGAACCGTGTGGAAGGGTATCCCCCACCGGCTTGACGCTCCGTCAAGAAGCGCTACCACGACAAAGGGAAAAGATTCGCAATGGTACCGTCAGCCGTCCCGCTCCTACAAGGAGGGGACGGCCAGGTTCATCACAGGCGGGGGCTGACCCATTCGACGACCGCAGCCAGCGCGGTGGCAAGGGCGGGCCCGTCCTCGCCACCACCCTGGGCGAGGTCCGGGCGTCCGCCGCCCTTGCCCCCGATCTGACTGGCGATATGGGACAACAGTTCCCCGGCCTTGACCTTGCCCATTGCGCTGCCGTTCACACCCGCAACCAGGGCAGCCTTGCCGTCCTGGGCGCCGGCCAGCACGATCACCGCGTCGCCCAGCTGCTGCTTGAGGCGGTCCATGGCGTCACGCAGGGCCTTGGCGTCGAAGCCCTCCAGGCGGGCGGCCAGCACCTTCACGCCGGCAACCTCGACGGCCTGGCCGGACAAGTCGGCCGTGGCGCCGGCGGCGACCTTGGCCTTCACGGCCTCCAGTTCGCGCTCCAGCTGCTTCTGGCGCTGGCCGAGGGCACGGATCTTCTCGACCACGTCGGCGGCGCTGCCGCCGAGCAGTTCAGCGGCCTCGGCCAGGCGGGCCTCCTCGGCGTCCACGTAGTCCAGGGCACCCTGGCCGGTGACCGCCTCGATGCGGCGCACGCCCGCGGAGACGCCGCCCTCGGAGGTGATCTTGAACAGGCCGATGTCGCCGGTACGGTTGACGTGGGTACCACCGCACAGCTCGGTGGAGTAGTCACCCATCTTCAGCACGCGCACGTGCTCGCCGTACCTCTCGCCGAACAGGGCCATCGCGCCGAAGTCCAGCGCTTCCTGCATGCCCATGGTGTGGACTTCGGCCGCGTTGTTTGCGCGTACCTGCTGGTTGACCTTGCGCTCGATCACGGCAAGCTCTTCCGCGCTGATCGGCTGGAAGTGCGAGAAGTCGAAACGCAGGCGGTCCGGCGCGACCAGCGAGCCCTTCTGCTGCACGTGGGTGCCCAGCACTTCGCGCAGGGCGGCGTGCAGCAGATGGGTGGCCGAATGGTTGAGGATGGTGGCGCCGCGGCGCTCGCCATCGACCTGGCCGGACAGCACATCGCCCACTTTCAGGCCGCCGTCGGACAGGGTGCCGACGTGGCCATGGAACTGGCCAGCGAACTTCTGGGTGTCTTCCACCACCAGGCGCACTCCGTTGCCGGTGAGCACGCCGGTGTCGCCGACCTGACCACCGGATTCGGCGTAGAACGGGGTCTGGTCGGTGATCACGATGACTGCGTCACCGGCATCGGCCGACTGCACCGGACGACCGTCCTTGAGCAGGGCCAGCACGCTCAGGCCGTCGGCCTGCAGGCGGTCATAGCCCAGGAACAGGGTCGGGCTGAGCGTTGCCACCAGCTCGGCCGGCAGGGTCACGCCGCCGCCGAACTTGCCGGCTGCGCGTGCGGTCTCGCGCTGCTGCTCCATTGCGGCGTCGAAGCCGGCGATGTCGACGGTCAGGTCGCGCTCGCGGGCGATGTCCTGGGTCAGGTCGAGCGGGAAACCGTAGGTGTCGTAAAGGCGGAAGGCGTCAACGCCCGGGATCACGCCGTTGCTGGCCTTGCCGGCCACGTCCTCGAAGATCTTCATGCCGGCATCGAGGGTTTCGGCGAAACGCTCTTCTTCGGCCTGCAGCGCACGGGTGACGGTGTCCACCGCCGCCGGCAGTTCCGGATAGGCCTCGCCCATCTGCTCGACCAGGGTCGGCACCAGCTTGCTGAAGAACGGCTGCCGCACGCCCAGCATCCAGCCGTGGCGCAGGGCGCGGCGGATGATACGGCGCAGCACGTAGCCACGGCCTTCGTTGGACGGCAGCACGCCATCGACGATCAGGAACGAACAGGCGCGGATGTGATCGGCGATCACGCGCAGCGACTTGTTTTCCAGGTCGGCGGTGCCGGTCAGCTCGGCGGCCTTGCGGATCAGCGCCTGGAACAGGTCGATCTCGTAGTTGGTGTGAACGTGCTGCAGGATCGCCGCCAGTCGCTCCAGGCCCATGCCGGTATCCACGCACGGCGCCGGCAGCGGCACCAGGGTACCGTCGGGCTGGCGGTCGAACTGCATGAACACCAGGTTCCAGATTTCGATGAAGCGGTCGCCGTCTTCATCCGGCGAACCCGGGGGGCCACCGGCGATGTGGTCGCCGTGGTCATAGAAGATCTCGGTGCACGGGCCGCACGGACCGGTGTCGGCCATCTGCCAGAAGTTGTCCGAGGCGAACGGTGCGCCCTTGTTGTCGCCGATGCGCACGATGCGCTCTTCCGGCACACCGACCATGTCACGCCACAGTTCGTAGGCTTCGTCGTCGGTCTGGTACACGGTAACCAGCAGGCGCTCGGCCGGCAGCTTCCAGACCTGGGTCAGCAGCTCCCAGGCCCAGGCGATCGCGTCCTTCTTGAAGTAATCGCCGAACGACCAGTTGCCCAGCATCTCGAAGAAGGTGTGGTGGCGTGCGGTGTAGCCAACCTGGTCGAGATCGTTGTGCTTGCCGCCCGCGCGCAGGCAGCGCTGGACATCGGCCGCGCGCACGTAGCTGCGCTTTTCCGCGCCGAGGAACACGTCCTTGAACTGCACCATGCCGGAGTTGGTGAACAGCAGGGTCGGATCGTTGCCCGGCACCAGCGGCGCCGACGGCACGATGGTGTGGCCTTTGCCCTTGAAGAATTCAAGGAAATCGCTGCGGATCTGGGAAGTCGTGAATTTGGCGGATGCGTTCATTGGGGGCTGGCAGTCTGCGGGCCGGCGGACCCGGACCACCGGCCGCGTTGGCCAGGGTCGCGAGGGACCGCCGAAAACCTAAAGGGTATCAGGCCCGGCGCCGCCAGTCTCAGTCATCCGGGTCGTAGCGGGTCGCGCGGCGGATGCTGTCGCCGTCGAAGCCCCGTCGGGCCAGCAGATCGGCGGCCTTGCGCCGCTGCGCCAGGTCCTGCGGGCCGGCCTCGCCAAAGCGCCTGCGGACCAGATCGCGAGCATTTTCCTCCCAGTCGCCTTCGTAGCTGTCCATTGCTACGGCAATCGCGGCACTGTCCAGGCCGTGGGTGCCAAGCTCGGCGCGGACATGGATCGGCCCATAGCCGGTGTTGGCGCGCATCCGCACCAGGTTCTCAGCGAAGCGGGTGTCGTCCTGCCAGCCGGCCTCGGTCAGCTTGGCGACAGCGGCCTGCGCGGCTTCGTCTTCAATGCCACGGGCGGTCAGCTTGCGGGTGAGTTCCTTGCGCGAGTGTTCGCGGCGGACCAGAAGGCCCAGCGCCCGCTGCACGGGAGTCTGCTCACGCGGTCGGCGCTTGCGGCCGGTCGGAATGTCTTCGGCGTCGGACATGGGTACTCCAAGGGTGGCGCCATCCGTGGCACCCAGCCCATCCATGGGCGATTCGAACCTGCGGGACAGGGCGACGTCACTGACGGCGCCGCCCTGCCCCACAGCAAGCCTTACTCGTCGTCGCCTTCGTCGTCACCATCTTCGCGGGCCGCTTCGGCCGGCTGGAACTTCTCGCGCAGTTCTGCCTCGAGCTTTGCAGCGACGGTCGGGTTGTCGCGCAGGTAGCCGCGGGCGTTGTCCTTGCCCTGGCCGATGCGTTCTTCACCGTAGCTGTACCAGGCGCCGGCCTTTTCGACCAGCTTGGCATCCACGCCCATGTCGATCAGTTCGCCCTCGCGGCTGATGCCTTCGCCGTACAGGATCTCAGTGATGACCTGCTTGAACGGAGGCGCCAGCTTGTTCTTGACCACCTTGATCTTGGTCTGGTTGCCGATGATCTCGTCACCCTTCTTGATCGCGCCGATACGGCGGATGTCCAGGCGGACCGAGGCATAGAACTTCAGCGCGTTGCCGCCCGTGGTGGTTTCCGGGCTCTGGCCCGGCATCATCACGCCGATCTTCATGCGCAGCTGGTTGATGAAGATCACCAGGGTGTTGGAGCGCTTGATGTTGCCGGTCAACTTGCGCAGCGCCTGGCTCATCAGGCGGGCCTGCAGACCCGGCAGCTGGTCACCCATCTCGCCTTCGATTTCGGCCTTCGGGGTCAGTGCGGCGACCGAGTCGACCACCAGGATGTCGACCGAGCCCGAACGGACCAGCATGTCGGCGATTTCCAGCGCCTGCTCACCGGTATCCGGCTGCGACAGCAGCAGGTCGTCCACGTTCACGCCCAGCTTGGCGGCATAGATCGGGTCCAGCGCGTGCTCGGCATCGATGAAGGCGGCGGTGCCACCCATCTTCTGGCATTCGGCGATGGCCTGCAGGGTCAGCGTGGTCTTGCCCGAGGATTCCGGCCCGTAGATCTCAACGACACGGCCCTTCGGCAGACCGCCAATGCCCAGTGCGATGTCGAGCATCAGCGAACCGGTCGGGATGGCTTCGACGGGCTCGACCACGCGGTCGCCCATGCGCATCACCGAGCCCTTGCCGAACTGCTTCTCGATCTGGCCCAGAGCAGCAGCCAAGGCGCGCTTCTTGTTCTCGTCCATCGTATTGGTCCTTGCAGAGGTCATGTCGTTGGGGGTGCTGTCTTTGGGGGTCTTCTTTGCCATGGGTTCACTTTAAGTCGGACGTATCGCACAGGCTGAGATTCTGCCCGGCGCTCTGAAAAGAATTATCGGACATCCGTACCAACCTCAGTGGAACCAGAGAATCGCCACAAAAGACCGCGGGGTAATGCGCTATGGAACGGGTCAACGGTTGGGCCGCAGCAGGCCGCAATAGAGGCCCTCGATCGCGAAATCCTGGTCCGGCAGCACCTCGATCGGCTTGTAATCGGGATTGCGCGGCAGCAGGCGGATGCGGTCCTTGGCGATCTTCAGCAGCTTGACCGTGATCTCGTCATCGATGCGCGCCACCACGATCTGCCCGGAATGGGCGTCGCGGGTGCGGTGCACACCGATCAGGTCACCGTCGAAGATGCCCTCGTCGATCATCGAATCGCCCTGCACCTTCAGCAGGTAGTCCGGCGCCGGCGAGAAGAACACCCGGTCCAGCACCACGAAATCGTCCGAGCCGATGTCGGCGCCGATCGGCAGGCCGGCCGCAACCCGGCCCAGCACCGGCAGGCGCAGCACACTGTCGGGCAGGCCCGGCTCGGCCAGCTTCTCGACCGGCGGCGCCTGCACCAGGCGGATGCCGCGGGCCTGGCCCGGGATGCGACGGATCGCACCGGCCTGCTCCAGGGCTTCCAGGTGGTACTGGGCCGCGCGCACGCCCTTGAAGCCGAACGCACGTGCGATTTCAGTCTGCGAGGGCGGTGCGCCTTCGCTCTCGATACGCTCGGCGATCAACTGCAGGATCGCCTGCTGGGTGTCGGTCAGGTCCATGGTTAGTAGTATTACTACTAACGCACACAACTGCAAGTGCCGGGTACGATAAACAGGTGATGGGGATCTGTAGTGCCGAGCCATGCTCGGCAGTTGGGCCAATGGCCGGGCGGCAAAGGCAAAAGCAAGAGCAGCCGACCAG
>NZ_JAOBZT010000053.1:0-31474 GCF_029839005.1 Stenotrophomonas sp. GD03958
GCGTCCAACCACGGAAAAGAAAAAGAAAAGCAGAAGCGGGTCACTCGCTGCGCTCGCTCTGTGTCGACCAAGGTCGACACCTACCAACAGCCGCAATTGCCAGTAGATCCACGCCATGCGTGGATGATTCATTCGATGTCTGACAGATGTGCCGACCAACGGTCGGCACCCACCAACAGCCGCGTGAACCTGTCGAAGGCGGGGTACTGTTGGGTTTGCGGGGTGTGAGCCGCATGGATGCGGCGACCAAGCCTACAAGGACGTACTTGCGGCGGCCCCGCAAACCCACAGTACCCCCCCATCCCACGGAATGCCGCTGTTGCGGTTGCTGTTGCTGTGGCCTCTGCAGGTGCAGGGCTGCAAGCCCTGCAGAACACCCCTTACCCCGCCATCACCGCTTCGATCTCGTCGGCGCTGCGCGCCAGGCCTTCGGTCAGCACGCGATGGCCATCGTCGGTGATCAGCACGTCATCCTCGGTGCGGATACCGATACCGCGCCAGCGCGGCTCCACCGTCGTGTCATCCACGCCGATGTACAACCCAGGCTCGATGGTGAACGCCATGCCCGGCTCCAGCAGACGCGAGTCACCGGCCAAGCGGTAGTCGCCCACGTCGTGCACGTCCATGCCGATCCAGTGCCCGGTCTTGTGCCGGTAGAAGCGCTGGTACAGGCCCTCGGACAGGTTCTTTTCCAGCGTGCCCTTCAGCAGGCCCAGCCGCAGCAGGCCCTCGGTCAAGGTCTGCACTGCGGCCAGATGGCCGGCCTCGTAGGGCACGCCCGGCCTGGCCTGGGCCAGCGCCGCCGCCTGCGCATCGCCGACCAGGTCGTGCAGCGCGCGCTGCTCGGCACTGAAGCGGCCGTTCACCGGGAAGGTGCGGGTGATGTCGCTGGCGTAGCCGCGGTACTCGGCACCGGCATCGATCAGCACCAGCTCGCCATCGCGCGACCGCGCGTTGTTGTCGCGGTAATGCAGGATGCAAGCATTGCGGCCGGCGCCGACGATGCTGCAGTACGCGGGCACCGCATCATTGGCGCGGAACACGCGTTCCAGCTCGGCCTGTAGTTCGTACTCGTGGATGCCGGCCCTGGCGGCCTTCATCGCCGCCAGATGCGCACGCACGCTGATCTGTGCGGCGTGGTGCATCAGTGCCACTTCGGCGCCGGACTTGAACAGACGCTGCTCGTGCAGCAGGTGGCCCAGCTCCAGGAACTCATGTGGCGGCTGCGCACCGTGGCGTACCTGCGAACGCACGCGGTTGACCCAGCCGATCAGCTTCAGGTCGAAGTCGGCGTCGCGACCGAAGTGGTAGTAGACGCGCGAACGGCCTTCCAACAGGCCCGGCAGGATGTCGTCCAGATCATCGATCGGGTACGCATCGTCCATTCCGTACTGCGCCACCGCGCCTTCCTGGCCGGCACGGCTGCCGTCCCAGGCTTCGCGCTCGGCATCACGTTCGCGGCAGAACAGGATGGCCTCGCCGTGGCGCCGGCCCGGGATCAGCACCAATACCGCCTCCGGCTCCGGGAAACCGCTCAGGTACTGGAAGTCCGAGTCCTGGCGGAACGGGTAATGGGTATCGAGGCTGCGCACCTTCTCGGCCGCGGCCGGCAGCACCAGGATCGCGTCCTCGCCGGCCATGTCCATCAGCTGGCGGCGACGACGCTTGTATTCGCCGGCCGCAATGCCGGTGCGCTGCTTGATGTCCATCAGTTCAGGCGCTGGCGGTGGCGCGAGGCCAGCACCACGTCGCCGTGCAGCAGCAGCACCGCCACGCGGATGAATTCCTCGATCTCCGACAGCGCTTCGTCGTCATCATCGCCGCCGGCCTCGAAATCCTCGCTGGAGGCGCGTGCCAGGCTGGCCATGTCGGTCAGCGCTTCTTCACCCTCTTCGGACAGGGCCGGGCGACGGCCGCCGCTGCCCAGGCCGAAACCACCCAGGAAGGAACGGGTCCAGCTGAACATGGCATCGGCCTGTGCGGACACCTCGTCGGTGTCAGCCAGCAACAGCTCGAAGGCGAAGTCACGGTCTTCCAGCTGCTTGATGGTGGCCTGCAGCAGCTGCCCCAGCACGCTGTCGGCGGCCACCGGCGGCAGGTTGTCGTCGGCCAGCACGCGCGCCGGCCAGTCGTTGCCGGGGGCACCGCCGGCGGCCAGCCAGCCACACAGCGCACCATGCAGCTCGGCAGCGGTGGCGCCCAGGCCCAGCTCCTGGCTGGCGCGGGTAACGTCGTCGACGGAGGGAAGTTCGGTCATCGTGCGGCTCGTTCGGAAAGGAAACCCGGAGCGCGCACGCGCGCGCCCGTGAGACCCCGTAGTGTAGCAACCCGGCGGCGTCCTCCCGGTAGCCCTCCGGCCTTGCTGCGACAGCGCTTGACCGCCCTTGCCCGGCTTGCCTATCGTGCCTGCATGGAACCCGCCGACCCCCTTGCCCAGCTGCAGGACTTCGCCGCCCGCGTGGAAGCGTTGCTTGAACGCAACCAGCGCCTGGCCGAGGAGAACCGCAGCCTGCGCCACCAGCAGGAGCAGCTGGTGGCCGAGCGTTCGACGCTGCTGGCCAAGAACGAACAGGCGCGCTCGCGGGTGGAAGCAATGATCAGCCGGCTCAAATCCCTGGAGCAGCACACATGAGCGCCGAACCGGTCAGTGTCCGCATCCTCGATCGTGAATACACCGTGGGCGTCGGCGGCGATGAACGCGACAGCCTGATGGCGGCTGCGCGCCTGCTCGATGCGCGCATGCGCGAGATCCGCGGCAGCAACCGCATGGCCGCCGTGGACCGTGTCGCCGTGCTGGCCGCGCTGAACCTGGCCCACGAACTGCAGCTGCTGCGCGACGAGAACGCCCGCCAGGCCGTGGCCCTGCAGCAGACGCTGGCGGACCTGAACCGGCGGCTGGACCGCGCCATCGACGGCGGCGCCTGAAGACCGTGCACAACGCGTCTTCTCATATCTGAATTGGCACGTACTGTTGCCGACGAACGGCCTATCCAGATCCGGCGCGCTGGCTATAATGGCCACGCGTTCTCTGCGGTACTCGACGGCATGTGCAAACATTCGCCTTGTCCCTTAAGAACGACACCGGGAGCGCGACAGCGCCGGGAGTGCAGGTCCGCCTTGTAGCGGGAAGCCCGATGGTTCTCCAGCGTTCCCACTTGAGCCCCCGGGTTCAAGGTCGTTTCGCATGCATCGACATTGCGGAGAATGCAATATTCCAGCAAGGGCGGCGTCTTCGGGCGTCGCCCTTGTTCTTTCCGGCACAATGACGGCTGTTCCCCCGCCGCACGCTGCCATGACCGACCCGCGCCAGGCCCTGCGCCACGACCTGCGGCAACGCCGCCGCGACCTTTCCGCCGCTGAGCGCATCGCCGCCGCCGAATCGCTTGCCGATGCCCTGCTCGCCCTGCCGTTCGCCCCGCGCGAAGGCGCCGTGGCCGGCTACTGGGCGCTGGATGGCGAGATCGCCCTGCACCGCTGGCAGTTGCAGTTGCCCGAAGGCCTCACCTACTGCCTGCCGGTGCTGGCCGGCGACGTGCTGCGCTTCGCGCCGTGGCGGCCGGGGCAGCCGCTGACCAGCAACCGTTACGGCATTCCCGAGCCGGACGTGGCGCTGGAAGACACCCTGGAACCAGCACAGATGACGCTGGTGGTGGCCCCGCTGGTGGGTTTCGACACGCAGTGCCGGCGGCTGGGCATGGGGGGCGGCTGGTATGATCGCAGCTTCGCCTTCCGCCACGACCGGCCGGCGCCGCCCTGGCTGGTCGGTGCTGCGTTCGCGGTGCAGCAGGTCGAGTCCTTGCCGGTGGCGTCGTGGGACGTGCCCGTGGATGCGATCTGCACCGAAGACGGCACCCTGTTCCCCTCCGCTGCCCCCGTGAACGCATGACCGCCCGCAAGCGCTACTGGCTGATGAAGTCCGAACCGGACGCTTTCTCCATCGATGATCTGGCCAAGGTCAAGGTCGAGCCCTGGAACGGGGTGCGCAACTACCAGGCGCGCAATTTCATGCGCGATGGCATGCAGGTGGGCGACGGCATCCTGTTCTACCACTCCAATACCAAGGTGCCGGGCATCGTCGGCCTGGCCACGGTGGCCAGCACGGCCTATCCGGACGACACCCAGTTCGATCCAAAATCCGACTACCACGACCCCAAGAGCACGCGCGAGAACCCGCGCTGGATGCTGGTGGACGTGGCCTTCGACCGCAAGCTCAAGCAGGTGATCGCGCTGGACGAGATCAAGCTGCACGCCGAGGAACTGGGTGAAGGCTTCCCGCTGGTTGCCAAGGGCAACCGCCTGTCGGTGTTCCCGGTGACCGCCGCGCAGTGGAAGCTGCTGCTGTCGCTGGAAAAGAAATCCTGATTCCCTGCCTGAGAGTTCTCCCATGTCCGAAGCCAAGCGCCTGGCCGCCGAGAAAGCCATCGAGTACGTTGAAGACGGCATGATCGTCGGTGTCGGCACCGGTTCCACCGTGGCCTATTTCATCGATGCCCTGGCCCGCATCCAGCACCGCATCAAGGGCGCCGTGTCCAGCTCCGAGCAGAGCACCGCGCGCCTGAAGCAGCACGGCATCGAAGTGATCGAGCTGAACCACAGCGGCAACCTGTCGCTGTACGTGGACGGCGCTGATGAGTGCGATCCGAACAAGTGCCTGATCAAGGGCGGTGGCGCCGCGCTGACCCGCGAGAAGATCATCGCCGAGGCCAGCGAGCGCTTCATCTGCATCGTCGACCCGAGCAAGCAGGTGCCGATACTCGGCAAATTCCCGCTGCCGGTGGAAGTGATCCCGATGGCGCGCAGCCTGATCGCCCGCCAGATCCGCGACATGACCGGCGGCCAGCCGACCTGGCGCGAAGGCGTGGTGACCGACAATGGCAACCAGATCCTGGACATCCACAACCTGCAGATCACCGATCCGGAAAAGCTGGAGCGCGAGCTCAACCAGTTGCCGGGCGTGGTCTGCGTCGGCCTGTTCGCCCGCCGTCGCGCCGATGTGGTGATCGTCGGCGGCGAACCGCCGGTCGTGCTCTGACTTTCCGAAGGATCCTGACGATGTCGCTGTTGCGTTCGCTGCTGATGCTTCCATTGCTAGCGCTGGCCGGCTGCGCCACCGATGCGGCCCGCCACTGGGTCGAGCTGGATGGCGCCCGCTACCAGGTCGAGCTGGCTACCAATGACGAGACCCGCGCGCGCGGGCTGATGTTCCGCGACCAGATGGCGGCCGACCACGGCATGCTGTTCATCCACGACCGCGAGGAAATGCAGGCGTACTGGATGAAGAACACCAGGATCGCGCTGGACATCCTGTACTTCGACAACGAGCGCAGGCTGGTCAGCCAGCAGCGCGACGTGCCGCCGTGCTCGGCCGGCGACATGTGCCCGCCCTACCCCAGCGGTGGCCCGGCACGTTACGTGCTGGAGCTCAACGCCGGCCAGGCCGAGAAGCTGCAGTTGAAGGACGGTACGGAGCTGAAATTCGGCCCGGGCATCGAAAAGTAAGGTACGGCCGGGCTGCGCCCGGCACCCGCCGAAACCAAGGCCGAAGCGACAGCAAAAGCACGTATTCCGTGGGTTGGCGAGGTGGGTCCGGCTGCGGGGGACGCCGTAAACCCGTCCTTGGGGGCTTGGCCGCGGCATCCATGCCGCGGACACCCCCGCAACCGGACCCACCCCGCCTTCGACAGTGGGCCGCGATCTGTTGGAACCTGCTGCTGATGGTGCTTCTGATGGTGGTGGGTGCCGACCGTTGGTCGGCACGGGGTCGGATCCCGTTGCAACGCAACGGGCTCTGACCCCGGTCGTGGCGCCATTTAACCGGCGTCGGTTTTCTGGCCTATGGCTGCAGGGTCCATCGGCCGGAATTCTGGCGCTGGTCGAGCGTGGCGGGCGGGGTGCAGCCGGTGGCGGTGGCAATGCCGGGGCAGAGCAGGGCGGCGAGCAGGGTAAGGCGATGCATGGTGGAGCCTCGTTGGGAAGTCCCACTCCATCCTCCGGAACGCGGCAACGTTGTCTGTAGGAATTCGTGCAGATGCGCGGCGTTGTCAGCGCGCGGCCACGGTCTCTATCCACGCATGGCGTGGATCTACTGACGTCGTGCAGCGGCGCCAGAAACACCAACGCCCGGGCAAGCCCAGGCGTTCGTGCCCCCTTCATGCTGGCAGCACGCGTCAGCCGGCCAGTTCGGCCTGCTCGCGCTCGATGCCGTACTTGCGCAGCTTTTCCACCAGGGTGGTGCGGCGCAGGCCGAGCAGCTGGGCGGCGTGGGCGACCACGCCCTGGGTACGTTCCAGTGCTTCGTTGATCAGGCCCAGTTCGATGTTGGCCATGTGGTTGCGCAGGTCCATGCCTTCGTCGGGCAGGGCGGCCGGTGCCGCCGGGCGATTGACGGCGATGCCGTGCTCCAGCGCCGGCTGGTTGCCGCTGCCGGGCGTGTGGAACGAGAAGCTGCGCAGGTCCAGTCGCTCTTCGCTGGTGGCGGGCTGTGCCGGCGCCGGCGTAGCGACGGCGGCCAGCGCGGCGTCGCCACGGTAGCGGGCCGGCAGGTCCTGCACGCGTACTGAACCGCCCGGATGCAGCACCGCCAGGCGCTCGACCAGGTTGGTCAGCTCGCGCACGTTGCCCGGCCATTCGTAGCTGGACAGCGCCTGCAGCGCTTCGGGAGTGAAGCGCACTTCGCCACGGCCGGTGCGGGCCAGCTGCGCGGCGATGGTTTCCACCAGCGCCGGCAGGTCCTCACGGCGCTCGCGCAACGCGGGCACTTCAATCGGGAACACGTTGAGGCGGTAGAACAGATCCTCGCGGAACTTGCCTTCGGCGATCCGCGTTTCCAGATCACGGTGGGTCGCGGCCACGACACGCACATTGCAGCGGATGGTCTGGTTGCCACCGACGCGCTCGAAGCTGCGTTCCTGCAGCACGCGCAGCAGCTTCACCTGCATCGGCAGACTCATGTCGCCGATTTCGTCGAGCAGCAGGGTGCCGCCCTCGGCCATTTCAAACCGGCCCTTGCGCGCGGTCAGTGCGCCGGTGAAGGCGCCCTTCTCGTGGCCGAACAGTTCGCTTTCCAGCAGGTCGGCCGGAATGGCGCCGCAGTTGATTGCCACGAACGGGCCATCACGGCGCGGCGAACGCTGGTGGATGGCGCGCGACACCACTTCCTTGCCGGTGCCGGATTCGCCCAGCACCAGCACGGTGGTGTCGAACGCGGCCACCTGTTCGATCATGGTGCGCAGCGCGGTGACCGCCGGGCCGTTGCCGGTCGGTCCCTGCTCCTGCGCGGCACCGGCCTGGTGCTCGGCATCCAGGCGCTTGAGGCTGGCGCGGCGCAGCAGGGCTTCCATCTGCGCGTGGCGCAGCGGCGTCTCCAGCGGCCAGATGTTGGCTTCGTGCAGGCCGTGCTGCTGGGCAAACGCTGCGGCGTCACCGTCGGCCAGCAGCACCGGCGGCGGCAGGCTGCTGCCGCCCAGCCAGTGGTACAGCGCGGTACTGGCAGCGCTGTCGTCCAGGCTGCCGACGATCACCGCCATCCAGTCGTTCTGGCGCTGTCGGCCCAGGTCGAAGTCGGCTGCGTCGGACACCCAGCGCGGGTTGAAGTCCATGAACTCCAGCAGGGCAACGGTGCGCTCTGCGCGCACGGCGTCGTTGTCCAGCACCAGGATGCGCGATTCGCTCACGACTGTTCCTCCCTGAGGCCTTCCAGGATCGGCATGACTTCCTGGATGTAGGACAGCTTGCTGACAAAGTTGTCGGCGCCGGCGCGCAGCGCGTGTTCGCGGTGCTCGGCGTCGTCGAAGTGGCTGGCGATCACGATGTACGGCGCATCGTCCTGCGACTTGATCAGGCGGGTGGCCTGCAGGCCGCCCATTTCCGGCATGGCCAGATCCATCAGCACCACCTGCGGGCGCAGCGTTTCCGAGCGCTCGATCGCTTCCAGGCCGTTGCCGGCGCTGCCGACGATCTGCAGCCAGTCGATCTTGCGGAAGTGGCGCATCGCCGCGTTGATGAAGCCCTCGTGGTCATCGACCAGCAGGACCGTGAGCTTGTTCATGTCCAACATCCTTTTCAGCCCACCCGGGCCAGCTGGGGTTGCCTGGCGCTGAGCCGGCGCCGTTCGCGGGCCGGGGCGATATCCAGTTGTTCTCGGTATTTTGCGACGGTTCGGCGGGCAATGTTCACCCCCTGGCGCGACAGCAGGCCGGCAATGGCCTCATCGGCCAGCGGGCGGCCGGCCGGTTCGGCGTCGATCAGGCGGCGGACCATGGCCTTCACCGCCTGGCCGGAGACGCTGGCGCCCTCCAGGCGCACGGCGAAGAAGTGCTTCAGTTCGAAGGTGCCGCGCGGGGTCTGCAGGAACTTGCCGGTGGTGATGCGCGAGACGGTGGACTCGTGCATGCCGATCTCCTCGGCCACTTCCTTCAGGGTCAACGGCGCCATGGCCTCTTCGCCGCGCACCAGGAAGGCGGCCTGGCGCTCGACGATCACCCGCGCCGTGCGCAGCAGGGTGTCGTAGCGCATCGACAGGCCACGGCTGAACCAGCGCGCCTCCTGCAGCATCTCGCGCAGCGCCGGGGCGGCGTCGCTGGTTTCGGCCAGCACCTGTTCGTACTGGCTGTTGATCGACACGCGGCGGCTGGTGGCCGGGTTCAGGGCGACCTTCCACTGCCCGTCGGCGTGCCAGGCGACGACGTCCGGCACCACCACCGCGTTGCGTTCGGGCAGCAGGCTGTCGCCCGGGCGCGGCTGCAGCGAGAGGATCAGGCGCACGGCCTCGCGGACGTCGTCGATCTCGGCATCGTGCAGGCGGGCGAGGGCGGGGTAGTCGTGCGCGGCCAGCGCTTCGAGCGCGCCATCGAGAATGCGGGTGGCCAGGTGGCGGGCCGGCACGACGCCGTGCAGGCTGCGCAGTTGCGCCTGCAGGCCTTCGCGCAGGTCCTGGGCGGCCATGCCTGCGGGCTCGCCGTGCAGCAGCTGCTGGCGGATGGCTTCCACACCGTCGGCAGCGATGTCGAACTGGGCACTGGCCAGCAGCTGCAGCTGTGCCAGCGGCGCCTGCAGGTAACCTGCCTCATCGCACTGGTCCAGCCAGAAGGCGGCGACCGCCAACTGGCGATCATCCATGTCCAGCGACAGGCGCTGCAGCACGCGCAGCTGCGGGTCGGTCGACTCGCCGGCGGCGATGCGCGCCATGCGGTCGTCGTCGCCGTCCTGCCAGCTGGCACCGGCCACGTCCCACATCGACGGCTCGGGCAGCTCGTCAAAGGCGGCGGTATCGATCGTGGGGGTGCTGGCTTCGGTGGCGTCGGCAGCCGGCGCCTCGGCCTCTTCGATCTCCAGCAGCGGATTGGAGTCCAGCAGGCGCTGGATTTCCTGCTCCAGGTGCAGGCCGTCGAGTTGCAGCAGCCGGATCGACTGCAGCAACTGCGGGGTGAGGTGAAGTTGTTGGCCCAGCTGGGTCGAGAGTGCAGCCTTCATCGTGGTTCCCCGGCGCCGCTCCCCGGCGCCTTGTGGAACGCATCTTGCTTTTGATCCGGCGGGGGCGGAATCAGGGGGTTCCTGAGGGGCTTGGTGAATGTCCTGACGGGGTGTAGGGGCATTCCCTACATCGACGCGGATTGTTGACGATGATCGCTGCTAAGTTGCTGATTTCCGGTGCAAAGGCCGGATTGATCGGGCTGCGCCGTGTACGGATTCCTGTCGGGGAGTGTCAGGGCGACGGGAATTCGTCGCTGGGTGCGGGTTGGCTGCGTCGGCTGTCGATAGAGACGATCACCGGTAGAGTCGACTGTCAGTCGACTGCTCTCCGATCAGGCCAAGGAAAAGTCCCGCGCTCCGCGCGCAAGTCGACTGGCAGTCGACTCTACCAACAGCCCACTCTACCCAGCCATCGTTTCGCGCCGCCGAGGCTCGCGCTTACTCCAGCTCGTGCTGGTGGCGCGCGGCCAGCAGCAGCAGATCGTTGGCGCGGCGGCAGCCGAGCGATTCCATCATGCGTGCGCGGTGGGTCTCCACCGTCTTGACGCTGATGCCGAGGTCGGCGGCGATTTCCTTGTTGCTCTCACCCTTGCCGATGCGGCGCAGGATCTCGCGCTGGCGCGGCGACAGCGCGGCGATGCCGGTGGGCTTCTCGCGGCCCAGCATGGGGGCCAGCATCTTGGCGGAGATCTGCGGGCTCAGGAACACCTGGCCGGCGTGCGCGGCGCGCAGCGCCAGTTCCAACTCCTGCGGTGCTGCATCCTTGACCACGAACCCGACCGCGCCCCGATCCAGCGCATCGCGCACGTGAGCGGCATCGTCGTGCATGGTCATCATCACCACCCGGGTACCGGGCGCGCGCAGGCGGATGTCGCTGAGTGCTTCCAGGCCGGTGCGGCCCGGCAGCGAGAGGTCCATCAGCACCACATCCGGTGCGTGCTGCAGGGCCAGCTGCAGTGCCTGCTCGGCGTTGCTGGCCTCGGCAACAAGCTGCACGTCGGCAAACCCCTGCAGCAGCCGCGCCAGGCCGGCGCGGACGAGGGTGTGATCGTCGACGATGAGAACTCGCACAGGCACGCAACAGATCCGTGTAGGGGAGTCCACCTTAACTTAGCTGAACGGGCGCGCCAAGGCTTGCCCGCAAAGCGTGATGGTGGCAGGTTTCAGCGGGCGCGGCGCGCCTCGGCCACCTGGCGGCGGTGCAGGCGGAACAAGTGCCGCTCCATCGCCATCTCCAGTCCATCGCCAAGACGCTGGAAACGCAGCCACAGGTAGTGACCGCCGCCACCGTCCGCCGCTTCGGCGATCACTTCCACCGGCAGGTCGATATGGTCGGGCAGCCAATCGCTGGGCTGCAGGCGCACCACGCCGGCCTGGCCGGGGCTGGCGCCACTGCGTGGGCCCAGCTGCAGGCGGATGCCGCGGCGCGACCAGCGCACGGGGCGCAGGGTCAGTTCCTGGCCCTGCTGGCGTACCAGCCGGCCGAGCAGCACCATCGCCAGATCCAGCTTGGCCTCCAGCCGCTGCAACTGCAGGCTGGCCTCATTGCGGTCGTCATGGTCGTCAACGCGGCTGTCTTCAACCAGCGCCAGGCTGCGCAGCAGGCCTTCGGCGCTGCTGGTGCGACCGGCCGCGCTGCCTGCCTGGAACTCGGCCGGCAGGGCCAGCTCGCAGCTGAGCGTCTCGTCGAACAGCTCGCTTTCAGCCGGGTGGTGCAGTGACGTGGTCGGCAATTGGATCATGCCAGCGATTCTGCCTGCAGGTAGGCATGCGCTGCGCGAAGGGAACGCTGACCGTCATTCATCAGTGCTGCCACCGCATCACGGCGCTGGCGCAGCAGGCCGAGCAGATTCTGCTGGCGATCGAACAGCGCAGCCAGCGGTGCGTGGTCGGTGGCGGCCAGCGGCTGGCTGAGCAGCGCATGCAGCGTGCTGTCGTGGCCGTCGAGCAGGCTGTCGGCCTGGTCGAGGGACTCTTCGCCCAGGGCCTTCTCGAAGGCATCCAGCTGGGCGTGCAGTTCGTGCAGGCTCATGGCGCCACCGCGGCCGGGCGGCGCTGTTCCTGCGGGATCGCATTCCAGGCGCTGTCGATCTCGCCCAGCAGTTGAAGCGATTCATCCAGCGCGGCACGGTCGTTGTGCAGGTTGGCCTCGGTCAGGCGCTGCAACACGTAGTCGTACAGTGCCGACAGATTGCCGGCGATCTCGCCGCCGGCTTCGTGATCCAGCGAGCCGTTGAGGTGGCCGACAATCGCGCAGACTTCGCCGATCGCCTTGCCCTTTCCGGCCTGGTCGCCACGCTCAAGACTGGCCTGGGCACGGCGTACGCGCTCCAGCGCGCCCGCCAGCAGCATCGCCACCAGCTTGTGCGGATCGGCGTCGGCAACCGCACTGGTCACTCCCACCTGGCGGTACTGCTCGGCATATTGACGGCTGGAACCGTACATTCGTGATTCTCCTTGCGCTGGGTGCCGTCGGGTGGTCGTGGGGACCGTGGCCGGCGGTGCGGCGTTGATTGCTGTTGCGTCCGTTATCGGTGCGAACCACGCCAAACTTGAGCGTTGCACGCCGTCCTTTAGCGGTTCAGCTGTGCCAGCTGCTGCTGCAGTGCGGTGTTGCTCTGCTGCAGCTTGCCCATCAGGCTGTCCAGCGCCAGGAACTGCTTCTTGTAGCGTTCCTCGACGTTCTTCATGCGCGTGTCGAGGTCCTTGCGGCGCTTGTCGATGTTGTCCAGCGTGGTGTTCAGGCCCTTGGTACGGGCGACGAACGCCCCTTCCTTGCCGACGGTGGTGCTGACATAGCCGTCGACCATGGTGTACAGGGTGCCAGCACCGCCGGTGTCGCCGGTGATGGCCGAGCGGATCTTCTCAGGCTGGCTGGCCAGTGCGGCGGCAAACTTGGTGGTATCGAGAACGAGGCTGCCGTCGGCGTTGGGATAACCGCGGGTCTGCAGGCCCAGCACCTTCGGATCCAGGCCGTCGGCCGAGAGCTCCTTCAGTACGCTCGACATCATCGAACGCAGCTGGCTGGAGGCGCCGCGCATCTGCGCGTCACCCGTCAGGGTGGCGGCTTCCTTGGTCTTGGCGTCGTATTTGGTCTCCGTGTTGATCGCCGCGATCGCCGCGTTGTAGGCGGTCACGAATTCCTGCATGACCTTGGTCGCGGCGGCCGTGTCGGTGCTGATCACCACGGTACTCTTGCCGGGAACCTTCAGGTTCAGGGTCAGGCCAGGTACTGCATCGGTCACCGTATTGCTGGCACTGACCACGCTCACGCCATCAATGGTCAATTCGGCATCCGCTGCGGCGGTGTTCTGTTTCAGGCTGCCTACCAGTGCACCCAGCTTCGGGTCGCTGCCGGCATACTCCAGCTTGATCGCGTTGGCGGCACCGGTCTTTTCCTGGGCGATCGACAGATACTGGTTGTCGCCCGAGCTGATAAGCGTGGCCTGCACGCCTTCCTTGCGTCCGGCGGCATCGATCTTGTTGCGGATGGTGGTCAGCGTGTCGCCGTCCTCCACCGTCACGTTCATGGTCTTGGCCTTGTCGCCCACGCCAACGGTCAGCGTCAAGGTTCCGGCACCGAAGGTGTCGGTCTTGGGCACCGAGGTATCGGCGATCAGCTTGTGTGCCGTGGCGAGGGATTTCACCTCCACCTGGTGCGTGCCGTTGGAGGCCGCTGCCTTGGTCGTGCCCACGTCGTACAACGCGACCGACGCCGTCAGCACATCATCTGCATTGTTCGGACCGGCCTTGCCGGTGGCGGTGACGGTGCGGGTATCGAAGGCCGTCGTGGCCTTGAGGGCCGTCAGCGCGGTCTTCAGCTTGTCGAAGGCCGCCGTAACGGTGCCGATCGACGACAGCTGCATCTTGGCCTTGGACTGTTGCAGGTTCAGCGCATTGTCGGCGGGCTTGCGGTCAGCTGCGACCAGCTGGTTGACGATGCTGGAAATGTCCAGCCCCGAGCCAATGCCACCGTATCCAAAGTCTGCCACGTCGTTTCTCCTGGTATCCGGGCCTGGCCGTCGTGCGGCGGCCCGTCGTCAACGAAAATAGCGGCCTGCGCCGCTGGGTCTTGAGGGCTTCGTTGATGCATGTGTCGTGCCAATGATCCGGCGCGGGTTCTGGCACGCAGATTGCAGGAGGGTTGGGGCAGGGTGCGGGGACATTCACCGCAGGCTGCCGGGGGTCTGCAAAAAGCCCTCCCCCAATGCAGGGGAGGGATCAGGCTACTGACAATCGGGGGGAGACGAAGCCGCCCGGTACGTACAGTCAAAGGTACAGCGCTGAAAGAGAGGTCCGCAGGAGCGGGCGATGCCGAGCCGGTTCGGGAGGTTTCCCGGGCCGGGCATGGCCCGCGCCTTCGTGCCGCCAGGTAGTTCCGGTTGGATGCTGCCGCCGGCCAGGGCCGGCGGCAGCATCCGCTTCTACGTCTACGTCGATGCGTAGTGGACCGGACTGCCAGGTATCAGCGCAGCAGGCTCAGCACGCCCTGCGGCACCTGGTTGGCCTGGGCCAGCATGGCCGTACCGGCCTGCTGCAGGATCTGGGTGCGGGTCAGTTCGGCGGTTTCCTTGGCGAAGTCGGTGTCCTTGATGCGGCTACGCGAAGCCGACAGGTTTTCCGTCGAGGTCTGCAGGTTGGCGACGACCGAGGTGAAGCGGTTCTGGATCGCACCCAGGTCAGCGCGGGTGTTGTTGATCGAACCCAAGGCCTTGTCAATGACTGCAATTGCCTGCTGTGCACCGGCGACCGTATCGATCTTGACGTCCTTCAACAGCTGAGTGCCATCGGCCGGAATGGCGGCATCGTCATGGGCCGTAACTTCGTCACTGGTGAAGCTGCCGGTGCCCGCTGCAACGGCCAGGCCGCTGAACTTACCGTCCTTGTCAGCACTTTCCTTGACCGAGGTCAGGGTGATCTTGCCGGCAGTGGTTGCATCTACCTCCGCGTAGACGCCTGCTTCGCCGATCTTCGCGTTGATGGCTGCAACAGTGGCCTTGGTAGCCGCCTTCAGATCTTCAGTGGCATCGCCGGTGCTGGTGATCTTTACATCGCCAATGTCCACCGCACTGGTCAGGCTGCCGCCACTGATCTTCAGGCCGGAGATCTTCAGCTCTTCGCCGGCGACCGGCGTGCCGGTGCCTGCCGTAAGGGTCATGGAGTTGCTATCGAAGGTGGTGCTACCAAGGGCGTCAGCCTTCGCATTCACAACCTTGTCGATAGCAATGGCCTGGCCTGCATTGGCACCGACCTGGAACAGCTGGCTGGAGAACGAACCGTCCAGCAGCTTGGTGCCGTTGAAATCCGACTGCTTGGCGACGCGGTCGATCTCGCTGACCAGCTGGGTCACTTCGGCCTGCAGGGCCTTGCGGTCGCTGGTCGAATTGGTGGCGTTGGCCGACTGCACCGACAGCTCACGGATACGCTGCAGGTTGTTGCCGATTTCCGACAGCGAGCCTTCAGCGGTCTGTGCCAGCGAGATACCGTCGTTGGCGTTGCGGATGGCGACGTCGATGCCGCGGATCTGGGTGCCGAAGCGCTCGGAGATCGCCAGGCCTGCAGCGTCATCCTTTGCACTGTTGATACGGGAACCCGACGACAGACGCTGGATGGTGGTGGCCAGCGAGGAGCCGCTCGTGCTCAGGTTACGCTGAGCGTTGAGCGACATGGTGTTGGTGTTGATGACTTGTGCCATGAGGAAAGTTCCTTGAGCAGTGCACGTACGAGGGGATCAACGCTCCTGACGTGCTTCAGGAGCGCCGTATGTCAGCGCTGCAACAGGCTGAGCACGTTCTGAGGGACCTGGTTGGCCTGGGCCAGCATTGCGGTGCCGGCCTGCTGCAGGATCTGGGTCCGGGTGAGTTCCGCCGTTTCCTTGGCGAAGTCGGTATCGCGGATACGGCTGCGGGATGCCGACAGGTTTTCCGAGGAGGTCTGCAGGTTGGCGACCACCGAGGTGAAGCGGTTCTGGATCGCGCCGAGGTCGGCGCGGACGCTGTTGACTGATTCCAGCGACTTGTCGACGATCGACAGGGCCTGCTGGGCGCCTTCAGCGGTGGTGATGTTGATGTCCTTGACGAAGCTGGGCTTTGAGCCGGTGCCGATGGTGCCTCCGGTGCCACCTGCGGCTTGATCCAGGCCGATCTCCGTGAAATCAGTCACCGGCGTCGGGACAGGCGTGGTCGACTTGGACGGTGCGCCGGCGTTACCCAGAGCGAACGTCTGACCATCCTTGACCGATACCAGCTGGATCTTGCCGGATTCGATCTTGGCCATGACGCCGGTCTCGCCCAACTTGCCGTTGATGGCAGCAGCGGTGGCGGCAGTGATGGATTCGCCGGCCTTGACCGTGATATCGCCGATGTCGATGCTCTTGGCTGTGCCACCGTTGGGCGGGGTGACAGTGATCTGCAACTGCGAGAACACCGAGTCCGTGGCGGCCTTGTCGTTGGTCAGTCCCTCGCCCTTGTAAACATCGGCAAAGGTGGTGGAGCCCAGCGATTCAGCCTTGGCGTCCACCACGCTGTTGATCGCAATGGCCTGGCCCGCGTTGGCACCGACCTGGAACAGCTGGCTGGTGAACGAGCCATCCAGCAGCTTGGTACCGTTGAAGTCGCTCTGCTTGGCGACGCGGTCGATTTCGCTGACCAGCTGGGTCACTTCAGCCTGCAGGGCCTTGCGGTCGCTGCTGGAATTGGTGGCGTTGGACGCCTGCACGGCCAGTTCGCGGATGCGCTGCAGGTTATTGCCGACTTCGCTCAGCGAGCCTTCGGCGACCTGGGCCAGCGAGATGCCGTCGTTGGCGTTGCGGATGGCCACGTCCAGGCCGCGGATCTGGGTGCTGAAGCGCTCCGAGATCGCCAGGCCGGCGGCGTCGTCCTTCGCGCTGTTGATGCGCAGGCCGGACGAGAGGCGCTGGATGGTGGTGGCCAGCGAGTTGCCGCTGGTGCTCAGGTTGCGCTGAGCGTTGAGCGACATCGTATTGGTGTTGATTACCTGTGCCATGGGGTCGTCTCCTCTTATATGGAACCCGTTGGTGAATGAAACGAAGCGCCGCCTGTTTTTTTTGTGTGGCTGTGTGCTTCGCCGTTGCCAAATGAATAACGGCGCTTTGTCAACAACCTTTAGCCGTGAATTCCGTTGAAGTCGTAATTCGTTGCCGGAGGCTGTTTTTCCGGGGGTTTCCAGCCCCGAAGGGGCGTGAAGGCGCCCCCGGAAGGGGCGGTTGGGCAGGCCCAACCAGCGCTGATGAAGGTATCGGCGGGGTGGGGCCGGGCTTGATGGGTAATCACGGAAAATTCGCGGAAAGCGGCCTGGCGCGCTCCGCAGCAACGGGCCGCAGAAACGAGAAAGGCCGCGATGCAGGGCATCGCGGCCTTTCAGGGCTGACGGGGAAGAGCGGTCAGCCGATCTTGTTGAACAGCGACATCGACTGCATCTGCGAGAAGATCGTCTGTGCCGCCTGCAGCGCGGTGCTCTGCAACTGGTACTGGCTCAGCGCATCGGCGTAGTCCAGGTCGCGCATCTGCGACAGCGTGGTTTTCAGCGTCACGCTGTTGGCTTCGCGCATGTCGGCGGCGTTGTCCAGTGCCTTCAGCTGCGCGCCACCGGCCGCACGCGAATCGATCATCCGCTCCGACGCGCGCGCCACGTCACGCAATGCACTCTGCAGTTCGTTCTGCTGGGCGCTCATCTTCGCGGTGGTGCCGGTGTCGGCATCCAGTGCGGCGATCAGCTTGTCCATGGTGTCAAAGATGTCGCGGCTGCTCGCCGGCTTCACGTTGAAGCTGTCGCCCGCTGCCGGCGCGCCGGTAATCTGCAGCCGCACGCCGTTCACTTCCATGTTGTCACCTGCCTTGAAGGTGCCGGTGCCGGTCACGTTGCCGGCGCCATCCAGCACCTCGTACTGGTCGGCAGCGGTGAAGCGGATGCTGAAGGACTGCCCGTTCCAGCTGTCGCTGCCATCACGGGTGATGTTGGTCAGCACGCCGTTACCTGTGTTGCCCGCCGCAGCGGCGCCATCGACGAAGCCATCGCCGGTGGGGATGCGCATGAAGATTTCGCTGCCGGGCAGGGCATCGCGCACGTAGGTATCGGGGCCGACCTCGATCTGGCGCTGGGTCTGGTCACCGCGGTAGACCACCTTGCCATTGATCCTGGCAAACGGCGGATCGCCGTCGTTGGTGCCGCCGAATACATAGCGACCCGTGCCGTCCTCGGCGTTGGCGAGCGACAGCAGGCCGTCGCGGATCTGGTTCAGTTCGGTGATCAGCGTCTTCTTGTCGGACGCGCTCAGGGCGGGGTTGCTGGCCTGGATGGTCAGGTCGTTGACGCGCCCCATCAGATCATTGACCTGGGCCAGGGTGTTTTCCTGCACGCCCAGCCGGTTCTGCACGTTGCCGGCGTTGAGCTTCATCCGTTCCAGTGCGGCCAGGCTGCGGTCCAGTCCGACCGCTGCGCCGGCCCCGACCGGATCGTCCTTTGCTGAGACGATCTTGCTGCCGGTGGCGATCTGCTGCTCCAGGTGGCTGAGCTTGGCCTGCTTGGCCATCATCAGCGACACCGACTGGTTGTACATCATGCTGGTGGAGATGCGGCTGCTCATCGGCGGACGGCTCCCAGGATGGTCTGGAACATGCTGTCGGCGGTGGAGATCAGCTGCGAGGCGGCCTGGTAGGCCTGCTGCAGGCGCAGCATGTCGGCCGCTTCCTCGTCCAGGTTGACGCCGGACACTTCATCGCGCGCTTCCTGCGCCTTGTCGTTGATCACCAGTTGCGCTTCCAGCGAGTACTCGGCCGAACGGGCCGCAGCACCCACCTGGGTGGTGAGGCCACCCAGCGCGCCGTTCAGCGTCACCGTGCCGGCATTGAAGGCCTTGGCGCTCTCGACCTTGGCCAGCCTGGAGGCGTTGCTGTTGTCGGAGGAGCCGGCCGGCGTCGGGGTGATGTTGAAGGTGTCGCCGACCTTGGGCGCGCCATCGAGCACGAAACTCCAGCCGTTGGCACTGATGGTCTGGCCAGGCGTATAGGTCTGCGGCGGGCCACCGTCGATGGTGTAGGTGGTCGCCGAGGTGAACACGATCGCCGACGGGTTGCGCAGGTTCGCGTTGCTCGAATCGGTCACGGTCACGCCACTCAGCTTGCCGGTGCCCGTGTTGGCCGTCGCGGCGGCGCCCTTTACCGCGGCAGCGGCTGCAATCCGGGACGGATCGGTGATGGCGATCTCCATGCTGCCGGCGACGCCCGCGGTGGGCTGCAGCAGGAATCGGTCGTTGGCAGCGGGGGTGCCGCCAACGACCAGCGTGACGCCGTTGATCACCAGCGGATCGGCGGCGGTGCCGGTGCCGGCCAGCGGAACGCTGGCGCCGGTGTCGGCCCGGCTGGCCTTCCAGTTGCTGCCATCGAACTGCAGCACCACGTTCTGCGCGTCCAGCTTTCCCAGGTCGCCATAGGTGGCGCTGAGGCTGGCGGTGCCGGTGTTGGCGTTGTTGGCGGTGACGCGCGGGTTGCCGATGTTGAAGAAGTCGCCCCCGAGCTGGCCATACATGTCCACGCCCTGGTGGTGGGCCTGGTTGAAGGTCTCGGCCAGGCCGACAGCCAACTTGCCCAGTTCGGCCTGGGCCGGGGTCAGCACGGTGTCGCGGAACTCCATCAGGCCGCCGATCTGGCCGCCTACTGCCTTCGGGTCGAGGCGGATGGTGTTGCCCTGCGTTTCCAGGGCCAGCTGCAGGCGCTCGGGCTGGTACGGGTCGGCCACGGTGGTGACCTTGGTCGCGGTGGTGCCCACCACCAGCGCGTTGCCGCCGGCGGTGTAGACATTCATGATGCCGCCGTCCTGGATCACCGCCGTGCCGCCGGTGTAGCCGATCAGCTGGGTGATCAGCTGGTCGCGCCGATCGAGCAGGTCGGGCGCGGCGGTGGCGATGTTGGTGCCGATCGCACCGTTGATCTGCGCGATCTCCTGCGCCAGGCGGTTGACCTCGGTGGCACCGGCCAGCAGGCCGTTGTTGACCTCGCTGTTGAGGTTGTTCAGGTGGGTGTTGAGCTGCACGAAGCGGTTGGCCAGGGCCTTGCCGCCATCGAGCATGTTCTGGCGATCGGCCGTGCCGGAGGCATTGGAGGACAGGCCACTGACCGAGTCGAAGAAGTTCGACCACACACCAGAGACATTCGTGGCCGCATCAGAGAACAGCGCGTTGACCCGGTCGGCCATGCCCGAAAGCTGTTTCAGGCGCGCCAGTTCACCGCTGCTGTCGAGCAGGCGCGAGATGGCCAGCTGGTCGGCGGTGCGGCGGATGTCGGTGATGCGGGTACCGTTGCCGACCGTGCCGTAGCCATAGTTCTGCGGATCGGCGGTGGAGAAGTTGACCTTCTGCCGGCTGTAGCCGGGCGTATTGAGGTTGGCCACGTTGTGGCTGGTGGTCGCCAACGCACGCTGGAAGGCGAGCAGGGCACCGGTACCGGTGGAAAGTACGCTGGACATGGGGTTCCTCAACGACGGGTGATACCCAGCGCCGCGGTCGCGGTGCTGGCGAAGGTCTGGCCAAGACGCGAGCCGGCGTCTGCCACGGCGGCGACGGCGCGCTCGATGGTCGGGCCGCCGGCGATCGCGGCGATCTTGGCCGCGTAGCGCGGATCGGTGGCATAGCCGGCGCGCTGCAGGCCACGGGCGAAGCCCTGCACGTCGGTGCCGGCCTGCAGGGCCTGCTGGTAGCGCGGGCTGGTCTTCAGCAGGCGCACGTAGTCGGCAAAGCTCTCGGCCGGCGAACTGTAGGCACGGAAGCTGGCGGTCTCGTTGCGGCGCACGCCATCGACATACTCGTGGGTGCCGGCCACGGCGCGCTGGCCGTTCCAGCCATTGGCCTTGATACCGAACAGGTTGTGCGAGGTGCTGCCGTCGGCATGCTTGATGTGGCGCTTGCCCCAGCCGGTTTCCAGCGCCGCCTGGGCGACCAGGGCGCGGGCATCCACGCCCAGTTCCTTGGCCGCACGCTGCGCGTGCTGCCAGATGCTGGCGACGAAGCCTTCCGGGGTGTGCTCGCCGAGCTGGGCGACAGCGGTGCGGGTCGCCATCGCATCGGCCGGGCTGATGACCGTGCCGCGATTGCTGGCGGTGGCCGACCACTGGTCGCTGTTGGCGGCCCAGTCCTCGCCCTGCAGGCTGCCGATGTACGGATCGTCGGTGCCCAGCGAGCGGTGCATGCTGCTGCTCTCGCGCCCGGCGATCAGGTCCAGGGCCTGCTCCATCGGCGCCACTGCCGCCTGCGCACCGTGCTGCGCACCGGCGGCCATCTGCTGCAGCAGGCGCACCGCCTGGCTGCCGTCTTCCAGTGGGAGCGACGGTGCCGGCCTGGCCGGTGCATTGAGCTGATAGGCACGGCTGGCCTTGGCCGGGTCCACGCGGGTATCCAGCGTCGGGCCATCGGCGGCCTGCCCGGACAGCTGCCGGCTGATCATGCCCGACAGACCCAGGCCTTTGCCGCGGGTCATCGCCTCGGCAATCTTCTGGTCGTACATCTCGCGGAACATCTTGTTCTCGCCGGGAAACAGCGAGTCGCCGAAGCTGGCGTCACGCATGCTCTTGACCAGCATCTGCGCGAACTGGCCTTCCAGCTGGCGCGCCACCTTGTCGATCCTGGCCGGATCATTCTGCTGCGCCGGGTGCAGGTCGAATGCGGGATTGATGCGCATGTCAGATCACCTCGAGCTCGGCACTCAGGGCGCCGGCCTGCTTCAGGGCTTCCAGGATCGCGATCAGGTCGCCCGGTGCCGCACCTACGGCGTTCACCGCATGCACGATCTCGTCCAGGGTGGTGCCGCCGCTGAACTTGAACATGCGGCTGCCGTCGTTGGTGGCGGTGATGGTGGACTGCGGGCTGGCCACGGTGCGGCCGCCGGACAGGGCATTGGGCTGGCTGACGTTGGTGTTTTCCTGGATGGTCACGGTCAGCGAACCGTGCGAGATCGCCGCGGGTCCCACGCGCACCTGCTGGCCGATGACCACGGTGCCGGTGCGCGAATTGACCACCACCTTGGCCGGGGCGCTGCCCGGGGTCAGTTCCAGGTTCTCGATGCGCGCCAGCAGGCCGACGCGTGCGCCCGGGTCGGTCGGCGCGGTGACCGCGACGGTCACGCCATCGATCGCGCGTGCCGCACCTTCGCCGAAGGCGTTGTTGAGCGCGGCGACCATGCGCGAGACCGTGGTGAAATCGTTGTTGTGCAGGTTCAAGGTGATGTCGCCGCCGTTGGCCAGCGGATCGGGCAGGGCACGCTCCACGGTGGCGCCGTTGGGAATACGGCCGACGCTGGGCACGTTCACCGAGACACGGGAACCATCCTTGCCCTGCGCACCGAAGCCACCCACGATCAGGTTGCCCTGGGCGATGGCGTAGATCTGCCCGTCGGCCCCGCGCAGCGGGGCCATCAGCAGCGAGCCGCCGCGCAGCGACACCGCGTTGCCGATCGAGGACACCGTGATGTCGATCGGCTGGCCGGGCTTGGCGAACGGCGGCAGCTCGGCATGGATCGCAACGGCGGCCACGTTCTTCAGCTGCGGGTTGACGTTGGCCGGTACGTTCACGCCCAGCTCGCCGAGCAGGTTCTTCAGGCTCTGCACGGTGAAGGGCGCCTGGCTGGTGCGGTCGCCGCTGCCATCCAGGCCGACCACCAGGCCGTAGCCCACCAGGGCATTGCCACGCACGCCGCCGACCTGTGCCAGGTCCTTGATGCGTTCGGCGCTGGCCGGGGCTGCCACGACCAGCAGCATCAGCGCGACGAACGACGCCACGCGGCGCTGCCAGGAAGAAGAGGAGAGGAGGTTCATGGCCATACTCAGAACGGCGTCAGGCCGGAATTGAAGAAGCGGCTCAGCCAGCCCATCGCGTTGGACTGGGCGACCGGTCCGCGGCCGCCGTAGACGATGCGGGCCTCGGCTACCCGGCTGGAGGGAATGGTGTTGTCCTGGCTGATGTCGCCAGGGCGCACGATGCCCTGCACCTGCACCAGTTCATCGCCCTGGTTGAGCCGCAGGTTCTTCTGCCCCTGCACCACCAGGTTGCCGTTGGGCAGGCGCTGGATCACGGTGACCGTAACGCTGCCCTGCAGGCGGTTGCTCTGCGCGCTGTTGCCCTTGCCGGTGAAATCACGCTTGCCTTCCGCACTGGCGCTGAGGATGTCCTTGCCGCCCAGGGTGACCGGCGCGCCAAAGATGCTCGGGCTGCCCAGGCTCAGGTTGGACTCCTTGTTGGTGGCGGTGTTCGCACTGGTCTGCGCGGTGGTGCTTTCCAGCAGGGTGATGGTCAGCAGGTCGCCGACATCGCGTGCGCGGCGGTCTGAATACAGCTGCAGGGTCGGGCCGGCGGCATAGATCGCCCCGGCGGTGGGCGCGGCCTGCGGCGGCATGATCGGCTGGATCGGCGCCATCGCCGGGTAGGGGCGCACGTCGCCCGCGATCACGCAGCCACCGAGCAGGGCGGCCACGGTGCAGGCGAGGGCAGTGCGGGCGAAGTTGGAAATGGGCGACATGGCGGTTTCCCGGTTGGGCCGGTCAGATCTTGTTGTTGAGATAGCCGAGCATCGAGTCGGTGGTGGAGATCGCCTTGGCATTCATTTCGTAGGCGCGCTGGGTTTCGATCATCGACACCAGCTCTTCCACCACATTGACGTTGCTGCCTTCCAGCGCCCCCTGCACCACGGTGCCGAGACCGTTGAGCCCGGGATTGCCGTTCTGTGCCGGACCGGAAGCGGTGGTTTCCAGGAACAGGTTCTCGCCGCGCGCCTGCAGGCCGGCCGGATTGACGAAGTCGGTCAGGGTCAGCGCACCGACTTCCACCGACGCGGCGTTGTCGGCCATCTTCACGCTGATGGTGCCGTCGCTGCCGATGGTGACCGACTGCGCGCCCTCGGGAATCTGGATGCCCGGCTGCACCGGGTAGCCGCTGTTGGTGACCAGCTCGCTGTCCTGGTTGATCTTGAACGAGCCATCACGGGTGTAGGCCGAGCTGCCGTCGGGCATCTGCACTTCGAAGAAGCCGCGGCCGTTGACCATCACATCCAGGGCGCGACCGGTCTGCTGCTGGCCACCCTGTTCGAAGTTCTTGGCGGTTGCTACCACGCGCACGCCGGTGCCCAGCTGCAGGCCGGTCGGAAGCTGCGTCTGCGCCGACGAAGAGCCGCCCGGCTGGCGCACCTGCTGGTACAGCAGGTCCTCGAAGCTGGCACGGTCCTGCTTGAAGCCGGTGGTGTTGGTGTTGGCGAGGTTGTTGGAAACCACCGACATGCGCATCTGCTGCGCATCCAGTCCGGTTTTCGCGATCCACAATGCCTGGTTCATCTTCGATGTCCTGTCTGGTGAAACCGGCCGCGTGGTGCGGCCCTTGTATGCGGGTGTGCAAGCGGCGTGCCAGCGCCGGCATCAGCCGGCGCCGGAATTCCGTCAATTGCCCAGGCGCAGCATGCTGTTGGCGCTGCGCGCGTTTTCGTCGCCGTGTTTGATCACCTGCACCTGCATTTCGTACTGGCGCTGCAGCTGGATCATCTGCACCAGTGCCCCGGCCGCATCGACATTGCTGCCTTCCAGCTGGCCGCTGTGCACTGCGGTGCCCTGTGCCGGTGCGAACGGCTGTTGCGGGTCGGTATTGCGGAACAGGCCATCCAGGCCGCGCTCGAGGCGCTCGTCCGGTGCCTGCACCACCTTGATCCGGCCGATCTGCGCCATGGTCTGCGGGCCTTCACCCTGCGGGATGATCGAGATCGTGCCGTCGGCACCGATCTCCATCGCCTGGTAGGGCGGAATGGCGATCGGGTTGTTGTCGTCATCCAGTACCGTGCGGCCGCCGGAGGTCACCAGCTGGCCATTGGGGGTGACCGACAAGGCCGCGCCGCGCGTATACGCCTCGCTGCCATCGCTGGCCTGCACCGCCAGCCAGGTGCCGCTCTGCAGCGCCAGGTCCAGCGGTTTGCCGGTGATGTGCTGCGCGCCGGGCGTGCGGTTGAAGCCAGCGTCGACGTGCAGCGCATCCACCCGCGAGGCAAAGCCGGGGCCGCGGATCGGGAAGGCTTCGGTGTTGGCCAGCGCTTCCTTGAAGCCGGGGGTGTCCGAGTTGGCGAGATTGTGGCTGAGCGTTCCCTGCGCCTGCAGGGAGGCGCGGGCACCGGTCATCGCCACGTAAAGGGCTTTATCCATGCGGGGAGTTCCATGACAGGGTCAGCGGGTCATCAACGGATGTTGATGACCGTCTGGGTGATCTGGTCCTGGGTGGTGATCATCTGTGCGTTGGCCTGGAAGTTGCGCTGCGCGGTGATCATGTTGACCAGCTGCTCGGTGAGGTCGACGGTGGACGCTTCCAGCGAACCTGCCTGGATCTTGCCGAGGTTGGAGGTATCGGGCATGCCGGTGCGCGGCGTGCCCGACTCGAAGGTCTCCACCCACAGGTTGTTGCCCTTCGATTCCAGGCCCTGCGTGTTGTTGAAGGTCGTCAGCGCCACCTGGCCCAGCGGCTTGTCGTCGCCGTTGGAATAGCGGGCGTAGACCACGCCGGACTCGGATACGGTGATTTCATTGAGCTTGCCGGCGGCATAGCCGTCCTGCTGGGTGTTGCGCAGCGCGAACTTCTCGCCGTACTGGGTCGAGCCGTTGATATCCAGCGTCATGTTCAGCTGGCCGGCGCCGGTGGTGGGGGTGAACGTGCCGAGGCCGACCTTGCCGTTGGCCGGGGCGGTCAGCTTGCCGCTGTTGTCGAAGGTGACCGCGGTCGGGGTGCCAGCGGGCTGGCCATCGACATAGTTGTGCACGGTCCATTCGTTGGGGTTGGCTCCCTTGACGAAGTACGAGACCTGGATGTGGCTCACGCCCAGCGAGTCGTACACGGTGATGCCGCCGCTGGAATGGTTGTAGCTGTTGGAATCGGCCGGGTCGAAGGTGGCCACCGTCGGCTGCTTGGCGTTGGCCGGCAGGGTGAAGCCGACCTTCACTTCGCTGGTCTGCTTCGGCGGGCTGTCGGTGGTCAGCAGTTGCAGGTCGACCAGGCGGCCGGCGTCGAAGTTGGTGCCATCGGCATTCGGTGCGAACACCTGCAGGCGCGCACCCTGCGGATTGACCACGTAGCCGGCCGAATCGGTCTGGAAGTTGCCGGCACGCGAATACACCCGCGAACCGTTCATGTTCATGGTGAAGAAGCCCTCACCGGAAATGGCCATGTCCAGGCTGCGCCCGGTCTGCTCGTTGTGGCCCTGGATGAACTGCTGGGCGACGTTGGAGACGCGCACGCCCGAGCCGGTCTGGTTCTTCGACAGGCCGTAGCTGGTGGAGGCGAACAGATCGGCGAACTCGGCGCGCGACTGCTTGAAGCCGGTGGTGTTGACGTTGGCCACGTTGTTGGCGGTGACGCTCAGGTCGGTGTTGGCGGCATTGATGCCGGACAGCGAGACATTGAAGCCCATGGGATGCTCCTGGTTGATGCGGGATGTGCGGCTCAGCTGACGCGGAGCACGTAGTCGATCGGGGCCGTGCCCAGGCCCTTGAGGTTCAGGTACAGGCCGTCGGAACCGACGGTCACGCTTTCCACCGGCGCCTGCACGTAGGTGGACAGCTTGGTGCTCTTGCCGGCGGTATCGACATGGTTGGCGACGATGGAGTACTTGCCCGGCTCCATGCGTTTGCCGTTGGTGTCCTTGCCGTCCCACTGAAAGGCGGTTTCGCCGGCGGCAGTGGCTTCCACGCTCAGCGAGGTGACCTTGGCGCCGTTGGCATCGGTGATGTCCACGGTGATGATGCCGGCCGACGGCGCGGCCACCGTGCCTTCGACGCTGCCCTCCTTCTCCAGTACCAGCTTTTCCGACGGCACCAGCACCTGGTGGCCGACCAGTGCCGCGCCACGCAGCACCTGGTCGCTGGCCATCGACTCCTGGAAGCCCTTCACCGTCTTGTTCAGATCGGTGATGCCCTGCACGGTGGACATCTGCGCCATCTGCGCGACCATCTGGGTGTTGTCCATCGGCTTCAGCGGGTCCTGGTGCTGCAGCTGCTCGGTCATCAGGCGCAGGAAATCGGCCTGGTCCAGCGTGTTCTTCTTCTTGGTGGCGTTGCTGTTCGGGGCGTTCAGACCAAGTGCGGTATAGACGTCCTGGTTGGTCTGGTTGTTGACGGCGGTGGTCATGGCGGTATCCGGTACTGCGGGCCTCAGCGGCCCATGGTCAGGGTGGCCAGGGCCAGTTCCTTGGCGGTGGTCAGCATCTCCACGCCGGCCTGGTAGTTGCGCGAGGTCGAGATCAGGTTGACCATCTGCGCCACCGGGTCGACGTCGGGCTGGTAGATGTAGCCATCGCCATCGGCCAGCGGGTGGCCCGGCTCATAGCGCTTGATCGGCGCCGCATCGCTCTGGGTGATTTCCTTCACCTTCACCGAGGTGATGTTCGGATCGTTCTTGCTGGTGACGGCCTGGAAGATCGGCTCCAGCGGCTTGTACACCGCGTCGGCGGAACCGGCGACGGTATCGGCGTTGGAGAGGTTGGAGGCGATGGTGCTCATGCGCACCGACTGCGCCTGCAGCGCGGAGCCGGCGATATCGAAGATCGGCAGGTTGCTCATGGCTTATTGCCCCGTGATCGCGGTCAACATGGAACGCACCTTGCTCTCGACGAAGCTGAGCGAAGCGCGGTACTCGAGCGCGGCGCGGCCATAGGCCGCACGCTCGGCATCGGGATCGACGGTGTTGCCGTCCAGGCTGGGTTGCACGCCTTCGCGCGCGATCTGGAACGGGTTCAGGCCGCTACTGATTTCGTAGTGCTGCTCATGGGTGGTGGCCATCAGGCCATTGGCATCCTGCCCCTGGGCATGGCGCAGGGCGGCGTCGAAGTCCAGGTCCTGGGCCTTGTAGCCGGGAGTATCGGCATTGCCGAGGTTGCTGGCGATCAGCTTCATCCGCTGTTCGCGCAACGGCATGGCCTGGGCATGGACGCCCAGGTAGTCGGTAATCAGGTTGCGCACGGTGCACTCCCACGGGAACGTTGCCCGGGAAGCTGCAAGGGGTGTGCCAAATTCGAGAGGGTAGTGCCGGATCAGTGGACGTCAGGCCGCCATCGCGACCTTGCGCAGGCGGTCCAGCACGAAATCGGCCAGCTCGTGCGGCGAGTACTTGGCGACGAAGGCGTTGGCGCCGACGCGCTCGACCATCGCATTGTTGAAGACGCCCGACAGCGAGGTATGCAGCAGCACGTAGAGGCCGGCCAGGCCTGGATGGCGCCGGATTTCCGTCGTCAGCGTATAGCCGTCCATTGCCGGCATTTCGATGTCCGAGATGACCATGGCGTAGCGCTCGGCCGGGTTTTCGCCCGAGGCGTGGATCTGCAGCAGGTGGTCCAGCGCCTGCTTGCCATCGGAAAGCAGGGTGGCGCCAACGCCCAGCTGGTCCAGCACGCTGCGGATCTGCTGGCGGGCCACGCGCGAATCGTCCACCACCAGCACCTGCAGCTGCGGGCCATCGGCAGGCATTGCCATTGCTGGATCGAGTACGGCATCACCGCGTACCTGGGCGATATCGGCCAGCACGCTTTCAACGTCGATCACCTGGATCAGCTCACCCTGGAAGCGGGTCACCGCCGTCAGGTAGCTCGATTCGGCACCCAGTTCCGGCGGCGGGTGGATGTCTTCCACCGCGATGTTGACGATGCGCTCCACGCCGCTGACCAGGAAGCCCTGGATCGAACGGTTGAATTCGGTGACGACCAGGTAGCCAGGCGAGGTGTCCGCGTCAGGCTCACGCTCGGGGTGGCCGATGGCCAGGCCCAGGTCCAGCACCGGCACCGAGCGGCCGCGTACGTCGGCCACGCCGGCAAACTGGCTGGGCAACCCGGGCACCTGGAACAGCTCCGGGCGCCGCAGGACTTCCTGCACCTTGAAGACATTGACGCCAAAAAGCTGACGTCCGCCGAGACGGAACAGCAGCAGCGCCAGGCGGTTGTGGCCGGCCAGTCGGGTCCGCTGGTCGATCCGGTTGAGCAGGTCATGGGACATGGCTGCTGTATCGGCGTGTTGGGCGCCAAACTTGAGGGCGCTCTGCCGCCTGCGCTCCACACCGCTTCTGTAGAGTCGACTGTTAGTCGACTGCTCTTCTAGCAGACTGCTCTTCTAGCAGACTGCTCTTCTAGCAGACTGCTCTTCGCGGTCGACTGCTCTTATCCGGTCGCGGGAACCCGCGCGCTTCGCGCGAAAGTCGACTGACGCGAAAGTCGACTAACAGTCGACTCTACACATCCCCATCCCGAGACCTCGTCTCTGGCACACACCTTGCACGCAGATGGGCCAGATTCCATCGACAGGAGGCGCCATGCGCCGGGTCACACCTCTATTCGCCATCGTGCTCGCCGCAGCCGCGCCATGGGCAGCCGCTGCAGAGTGGCAGCCGGTTGCCAGCATCCGCGCGGCGGCGTTGTCGACGCTGCCGGGCGGCAGCGAGGGGGAGGCGCAGGTGGCCGATGCGCTGCGCCTGCCCAAGTGTGGCGGCGCGCTGCAGGTGCAGCCCACCGCCAACACCACGGTGGAAGTCAGCTGTCCCGACGCCGGTGGCTGGCGCCTGTTCGTGCCAGTGAAAGTGCGGCGCAACCAGACCGTGCTGGTGCTCAACCGCGGAATCGGTACTGGAGAAACCCTTACCGCTGCCGATATCACCACTGCCCAGCGTGATGCCGCCCGGATTGCCGGTGCGGTGCTGGCCGATCCCAACGCAGCGATCGGCCGCATCGCCCGCCGTCCGTTGCAGGCCGGGGCCCTGCTGTCGAGCAACGATCTGGTGGTGCAGCGTCTCATCAAGCGAGGAGACAATGTGGCGCTGGTCTCGCGTCGCGGCTCGGTCGAGGTCCGTATTGCAGGCCGTGCGATGGGTGACGCGGGTGAGAACGAGCGGGTCTCGGTCGAGAACCTGTCCTCGCGGCGGATCGTGCAGGGCACGGTCGACGCCGCCGGTGACGTAATCGTGGCGCGTTGAATTACCGCAGAATATCCCTAAAGATCACGGCCCTTCGGCCGTTATCCCATGTGAACGGCAACTCCAGGACACCCCATGAGCCAGAAAATCGACGGCAACCTGCAGGTCCCCCAGGCCCTGCGCAGCGTGACGACCCCGGCCAACAAGCCCGGTGTAAGCACCGATGCGGCGGCACGCCCGGTCGAGGCGGCCGACAGCCTGCGCCTGACCGGCGAGGCCACCAATCTGCAGGCGATCGAGCGTGAGCTGACCACCGCCCCGGCAATCGACGCCCAGCGCGTGGCCGCCGTGCGCGAGTCGCTGCAGAACGGCACCTACAAGATCAATCCGGACGCGATCGCATCGCGCATGCTCGAGCTGGACCAGCAGCTGCACGGATGACTGCGGCGATGAGCGAGCCGCTGCAGCGTCTTGCCCAAGCCCTGGACGTTGAACGCCAGGCCCTGGTCGAGCACGACGTGCACGCCCTGATCCGGGCCACCGGCGCCAAGCTGGAAGCGCTGCGTGCGCTGGAAGGCGCGCCGCCGGTCGGGGAAGGCGAGCAGCTGCAGGAACTGGCCGAACGGAACCGCGCCAACGGCGTGCTGCTGTCGCGCCGGCGCCGTGAGGTCAACTGGGCCCTGCGCCAGCTCGGGCGCACCGAAGATGCCTCGGCCTACGATGCCAAGGGGCAGGCGCACACCGTCACAGCGCGCCGCCCACTCGCCGTCGCCTGAGGCGGCGGTCGAACAACCCCATCACGCGGGCTGAAGCCCGCTGCACGAGCGCGTATATTGGGCGTCTGTTCGAATGCCCCCGAGTCGCCGTGTCCGCTGCCAACGCCCTGGTTACCGCCCCCCTTCCGCCACAGCCGGTACTGCAGGCCCTGCTTGAGCGCCTGCGCGAAGGGCTGCTGCTGTTCACCGAAGACGGGAAGGTTGCGCTGGCCAATCCAGCCGCGCAGAACCTGTTGGCGAGCGGTGAGGATGGTGCATTGCCGCCCCCTCAGCGGCTTCGCGAGCTGCTGCCCCCCGATGCGCTGGAACACGCGCGCCAGCATGGTCACTGGAACGGCAGCCTGCCGCTGGGCGAGGGCGTGGTCATCGCCCACCTGTATCACCACGGCCCGGTGGGACAGGGGCACTTCCTGGCCTTGTTCCGCCATATCGAAGGACAGGAAGACTACGAGCGAGAACTGCAGCAGCGCCACGCCGAGCTGCGCCAGGCCTACCTGCGCCTCAACGGCACCCAGGAGAAACTGCTGCAATCGGAGAAGATGGCCTCGATCGGCCAGCTTGCTGCCGGCGTCGCGCACGAGATCAATAATCCGATCGGCTACGTGCACTCAAACCTGGGCAGCCTGCAGGAGTACCTGCGCAGCCTGTTTACCGTGATCGAAGCCTACGAACGCGCGTTGCGTGCGCCGGACCCGAAGGCGCTGATCCCGGAGATCGATGACATCCGTGACCGCCTGGACATTGATTTCATCAGCCGCGACCTGCCGCAGCTGATGGCCGAATCGCGCGAAGGCATCGAACGGGTGACGCGCATCGTGCGTGATCTGAAAGACTTCTCGTATTCCGGGCGTGACGAGTCGTGGAAGCTGGTCGACCTGCACGCCGGCCTGGAATCGACCATCAACATCATCTGGAACGAGCTCAAGTACAAGGTCACCCTGGTACGCGAGTTCGGCCAACTGCCGCTGGTGGAATGCCTGCCATCGGAGTTGAACCAGGTCTACATGAACCTGCTGCTCAACGCGGGCCATGCCATCGCCGAGCGCGGCACGATCACCGTGCGCACCGGCGTCGATGGCGACCAGGTGTGGGTCGAGTTCGAGGACACCGGCGGTGGCATCTCGCCGGAACTGCGCCAACGCATCTTCGATCCGTTCTTCACCACCAAGCCGGTGGGCAGTGGCACGGGCCTGGGCCTGTCGATCTCCTACAGCATCATCAACAAGCACCATGGCCGGATCGACCTGGACAGCACCCCGGGCGTGGGCTCGCGCTTCCGCGTGGTGCTGCCGGTGAAGCAGCCGCG
>NZ_JAOBZT010000054.1:0-30362 GCF_029839005.1 Stenotrophomonas sp. GD03958
TGAACCTACCGCCGCCGAGGCCCAGACCGCCATCGCCGAGGAATTCGGCTTCTTCGGCGACTGGTCCGAGCGCTACCAGTACCTGATCGACCTCGGCCGCAAGCTGCCGGCCTTCCCGGAAGAATGGAAGACCGAAGAGCATCGCCTGCTCGGCTGCCAGTCGATGGTCTGGATCGTGCCGGAAGGAAATGCGCAGTCGCTGCGCTTCCATGCCATCAGTGATTCGGCCATCGTCTCCGGCCTGATCTTCCTGGCGCTGCGCGTGTACTCCGGGCGCTCGGCGCGGGAGATCCTGGCCACCGAACCGAGCTATATCCAGGACATCGGCCTGGCCCGCCACCTGTCTCCGACCCGCAGCAATGGTGTGGCTGCGATGCTGGCCTTCATCCGCGAGACCGCGCAGACCCAGCTGCAGCGCGATCCGTCGTGAACGAGCCTGCCACAGCCGAGGACACCGCGCTGGGCCTGCTGTCCCGGCCCGGCTTCGCCAAGCTGCTGGCCTACCGCATCTTCGCGATGCTGTCCTACCAGGTGGTGGCAGTCACCGTCGGCTGGCACATCTACGAAGTCACCCGCAATCCGTTCTCGCTGGGCCTGATCGGTCTGGCCGAGGTGCTGCCGTTCTTTTGCGTGGCGCCATTCGCCGGCTACCTGGTCGACCATCTGCCGCGGCGTCGGTTGGGCATGGCGGCCTGTTCCGGGCTGATCGCCACCGCGCTGGTACTGACCAGCGTGGCCAAGGGCTGGCTGCCGTTTGAAGGCGTGTGGCCCATCTATGCAGCCATCGCCCTGACCGGCATGGTCCGCGCCTTCCTGTCACCTATCTACAACGCACTGTTCGCCCGCGTGCTGGCCCGCGATCAGTTCGCGCGCGGCGCAGGCCTCGGCGCGGTGGTGTTCCAGGCCGGCATGGTCGCCGGCCCGGCGCTGGGCGGCGTGCTGGTCGGCTTCGGCGGCAAGGGCCTCTCCTACGCGGTGGCTACGGCCTTTGCGCTGGTGGCGATGGCCTGCCTGGCTACATTGAAGGTGGAAGAACCGGTGCACACCGGTCCCGCCGCGCCGATCTTCAAGAGCATTGCCGAAGGCGCGCGCTTCGTGGTCGGCAACCGGATCATGGTCGGGGCGATGGCGCTGGACATGTTCTCGGTGCTGCTGGGCGGCGTGGTGGCGATGCTGCCGGCCTTCCTGCACGAGATCCTGCACCACGGTCCGGAAGGCCTGGGCATCCTGCGCGCGATGCCGGCGCTCGGTTCGGTGTGCGTGGGCCTGTGGCTGGCCCGCCACCCGCTGCACCGCAATGCCGGCCGCGTGTTGCTGTTCGCGGTGGGCGGGTTCGGCCTGTGCGTGATCGGCTTCGGGCTGTCGCAGCACTTCTGGCTGTCGGCGCTGATCCTGCTGTTCTATGGTGCCTTCGATGGCGTCTCGGTGGTGATCCGCTCGACCATCCTGCAGTTGGCCACGCCGGAAGAAATGCGCGGACGTGTGTCGTCGATCAACGGCATCTTCATCAGTTCGTCCAACGAGCTGGGCGCGTTCTATGCAGGCACGATGGCGAAGCTGCTCGGCCTGGTGCCGGCCGTGGTGCTGGGTGGGTTCGCGGTGCTGAGCGTGGCCGGGATCACCGCGTGGAAGAACCCGACGCTGCGGAAACTGAATCTGCGTGATCTGCAGTGACCCTGCGGAGAGCGCGTTCGGCGGCGCCGGGCGTTTGACTGGCCACGTCACTTTCCCTCGATGAATGGGTTTGTCACTTTCTTTGCGCGCGCAAAGAAAGTAACCAAAGAAACGCGCCGCCATCCGCGAGCCGGCGCTGCGCGCCGGTGCCCTGTGCTCCTCGGTGAATCAGGGGACGGCGCCGAACTCGCTGCGCTCAAACAGCGGCGCCTCTTCGCCCCCGATTCCCCTGCGGTGCTCGGCTCGCTACAAGGCGGACCCAAGTCAACGGCCACAACTGCCCGTGCCAGCCACGGTCGCTTACCAACGATCCCCCAACAAAAAACCCAGCCGAAGCCGGGTTTTCTGCATGACCATACAACGAGCGGGAATCAGTCGCCCTGCTGCTTCTGCAGGTGCTCCCAACGCTCCTGGGCGTCGATGGTGCGTTCAGCCGTGAGGCGCGCTTCGAGGCGCTCCAGGCCGATTTCTTCACCGGTGTCGACGCAGTAACCGTAGTCGCCCGCTTCCAGGCGCTTCAGGGTGCTGTCGATCTTGCCGATCAGCTTGCGGTAGCGGTCGCGGGTACGCAGTTCCAGCGAGTTCTCGGTCTCGCGGGTCGCACGCTCGGCTTCATCGCCGATGTCACGCACTTCCTCGCGCAGGTTCTCGATGGTCTGCTTGGACTCTTCGACCAGGTCCGCGCGCCAGTTCTGCAGGCGCTGGCGGAAATACTCCTGCTGCAGCGGGCTCATGTATTCCTCTTCCGAGGACGGCTTGTAGCCAGCCGGCAGGATCGGGCGGCCGGTGGCCTCGTCGGTCTTGTATTCGACCACCTTGTACTTGCTGCGCGGGGCCGGTGCTGCCGAGCGGGCGGCGACGGCCACGGCAACCTTGCCGACAGGGCGCGACACGGTCTTCGGGGCGGAATCGGATTTCACGGCGGTTTTGGCAGGCGATTTCGAAACGGGCACGGGATTCTTGGATTGCGGGGCCTTCGAAGCGGCAGGAGCGGCGGCCGGGGCCGGCTTGGAGGCCGGTTGGGCTGCTGCCACTGCCACGGTCTTGGCCGGGACAGGCTTGGCCGGAGCCGGCTTGGCAGCAGGCTTCGGTGCGGACTTCACTACTGGGGCCGGGGCCGGCTTTACGGCCGGTGCGGCAACATTCTTGGCACCCTTCTTTACAGCGGCAGGCGTGGCGACCGGCTTGGCCGCAGCGACCTTCTTTGCTACGGGCTTGGCGACCGGCTTGGCTGCAGCCTTCTTCACCACCGCCTTCGGCGCCGGCTTGGCGGCGGCCTTCTTGGCCACCGGCTTGGCGGCAGCTTTCTTCACCGGCGCAGCCTTGCTGACGGTCTTCTTCACCGGCGCCTTCTTGCTGACAGCGGCTGGCTTGGCCTTGGCGGGCGCAGCGGCTTTCTTCGCCACCGGCTTGGTTGCCTTGACCGGCGTTTTCTTTGCGGTGGCCTTCCTGGCCGCCGGTTGCGAGGACGCTGCCTTGGTCGCCGGCTTGCTGGCCGGCTTCTTGGCAACGGGCTTTGCCGCCAACTTCTTCACAACAGGCTTGGCGGTTTTCTTGGCGGCCGTTGCGGCCTTCTTTGCAGTTTTTTTAGCAGCCACGAAACGCTCTTCCTTGGATTCCCCGGGGCCCGGGAAAGCGGGCCTTTATAGCCTACCCGACCCGCAGCAGCAACCTCGGCACCCTGCTCCATTCAGTCCTGGAGCCAAGGCGCCCAATGGGCAGTCCGACGAACACGGACCGCCTTGCGCGGTACGGAACCTGGCCAGCACCCGACGGTGCTGGTACCGGTCGCAGGCCATCGGCGACATGCGACCAACGGCCCATCCTGCACAAATGCGGCCTTCATGCCAACTGGCATAAGATGACTGGGTGATCTCGCGCCTGCTCATTGCCCTGCTGCGCTTCTACAAGCGCTTCATCAGCCCCCTGCTGGGGCCGCGCTGCCGTTTCGTGCCGAGCTGTTCTGAATACGCGATGGATGCCATCTCCCGGCACGGGCCGCTGCGCGGCAGCTGGCTGGCGGCGCGCAGGCTGGGCCGCTGCCATCCGTTCCACCCCGGCGGCTTCGATCCGGTGCCCGAATCCACCCACGCCCCCTCTTGCCGTTGCACAGGAAAACACTGACATGTCCTCCACCCTCATCACCAACGCCCGGATGGTCAACGAAGGCCGCACCTTCGACGGCGACCTGCGCATCGAGAACGGCCGCATCGCGCAGATCGGCAACGGGCTCGCGCCGCGCAACGGCGAGCAGGTGGTGGACGCGGCCGGGCGCTGGCTGCTGCCCGGCATGATCGATGACCAGGTGCACTTCCGCGAACCGGGCTTGACCCACAAGGGCGACATCGCCAGCGAATCGGCGGCCGCCGTGGCCGGTGGCCTGACCAGCTTCATGGACATGCCCAACACCAACCCGCCGACGCTGGATTCGACCATCCTGGAAGCCAAGTACGAGCTCGCGCGCGGCCGCGCCTGGGCCAACTACGGCTTCTACCACGGTGCCAGCAATGACAACCTGGACGCGATCCGTGCGCTGGACCCGAAGAAAGCCCCGGGCGTGAAGGTGTTCATGGGTGCTTCGACCGGCAACATGCTGGTCGACAACCCGGAAACGCTGGACGCGATCTTCCGCGAATGCCCGACCCCGATCATCACGCACTGCGAAGATACGCCGATGATCGATGCCAACCTCAAGGCCTTCCAGGGAAAGTACGGTGATGCGCTGACCCCGGACATGCACCCGGACATCCGTTCGCGCGAAGCGTGCATCAAGTCGACCCGCCTGGCGATGTCGCTGGCGCGCAAGCACGGCACCCGCCTGCACGTACTGCACATCTCCACCGCCGATGAGCTGGCGCTGTTCGAGAAGGGCCCGCTGATCCGCGCCGATGGCAGCCGCAAGCAGATCACCGCCGAAACCTGCGTGCACTTCCTGCACTTCGCGCGCCCGGACTACGCGACCAAGGGCAACCTGATCAAGTGCAATCCGGCGATCAAGGAAGTGTCCGACCGCGAGGCAATCACCGCTGCGCTGGCCGATGACGTGCTGGACGTGCTGGCCACCGACCACGCGCCGCACACCTGGGAGGAGAAGCAGAAGCCCTACGCGCAGGCGCCGTCGGGCCTGCCGCTGGTGCAGTACGCGCTGGTGGCCGCGCTGGAGCGGGTGCACGAAGGCAAGCTGACCCGCGAGCAGGTGGTGCAGAAATTCGCACATGCGCCGGCGCAGCTGTTCGACGTGGAAGAACGCGGCTTCCTGCGCGAAGGCTACTTTGCCGACCTGGTGCTGGTGGAGGACGTGCCGTTCACCGTCAAGCGCGAGGACGTGCTGTCCAAGTGCGGCTGGTCGCCGTTTGAAGGCACCACTTTCCGCTCGCGCATCGCCTCCACCTGGGTCAACGGCCAGCTGGTGTGGGACGGCAGCAAGCTGGTGGGCGAACCCGCCGGCCAGCGCATGACCTACGACCGCTGATGCGTTCGGCACTTCTGTTCGGAGCGCTGCTGCTGGCCGCGCCCCTGTTCACCGCACCGTCGGCGCAGGCACAGGACGGCATCGGCAGCCTGATCGACAGCCGCGTGGTGTTCCCGGCCAGTGCGTCACAGGGCGCGCTGGTGATCGGCAAGGTCCCCGCTGGCAGCCGCGTGCAGTACGCCGGCCGCCAGCTGCGGGTGAGCGGCTATGGCAGCGTCGTGTTCGGCATCGGCCGCGACGAGAAGGGTCCGCTGCACGTGCAGGTGCAACGCCCCGATGGTGGCAGCGAGACCGCAACCATCGCGGTGACGCCGCGCGACTGGCCCACCGAGCGGGTCAACGGGGTGCCACCGAAGACGGTCAATCCGCCGCCGGCGATCGCCGAGCGGATCAAGCGCGAACAGGCGCAGGTAACCGCTGCACGTTCGCGCGACGACGACCGTACCGACTTCACCCAGACCTTCATCTGGCCGGTCCAGGGCCGCATCAGCGGCCGCTTCGGCAATGCGAGGGTGTACAACGGCCAGCCCGGTGCCGGTCATTCCGGCATGGACATCGCGGTGCCGACCGGCACGCCGGTAAAGGCACCGGCCGCCGGCATCGTCACCTTCGCCGGCCCCGACCTGTACCTGACCGGTGGCACGTTGCTGCTCGACCACGGTTTCGGGGTCAGCTCCAACTTCCTGCACCTGTCGCGCATCGACGTAAAAGTCGGCGACCGTGTGGAGCAGGGTCAGGTGATCGCTGCCGTCGGCGCCACCGGCCGTGCCACCGGCCCGCACCTGCACTGGGGCATGAACTGGTTCGAGACCCGTATCGACCCGCTGCTGGTGCTGGAGCGCAAATAACGCCCATCGCCCGGTGCAGCGGTGAGCCACTGTTGTAGAGCCGAGCCCACGCTCGGCTGCTGTCGCGCAGAGATGAGCCGAGCATGGGCTCGGCTCTGCAGACAGCATTCAATCAACCGCGCGAGGTAGCGCCGGGCCATGCCCGGCGGAGCGCGGGATCAGCCGCGCGCCGCCCACCACACGCGCAGCAACGTGCGCACCGGAGTGGCTTCGATTGGCTTGCCTGCGGCCTGCGCGGCCACACGGGCACGCGCCAGGCTGGACCACACGCGGCGCGGGCGCGGGCCGGGCACGCGGGTGCCCCACCCCTTCAACAGGTGTTGCGCCCAGCGCTGCGCAGCCGTGCTGGCATCACCGTCCAGCAGGCTGCGCGGCACACCGGCCACGCCCGCATCCTGCAGGCGCTGGGCGAGCGTCTGCAGTTGCACCGCACGACTGGCGCCGCTGCGCGGCTTGTCCGCGAACAAGGTTGCCTCCACTGCGGCTACGGCCTCGGCGTAGTTGGCCAGCGCGCGCTCGGCGTCGGCCGCATCGGGCGCGACGGTGCGTGCTTCAACCAGATCCGGCAGCGCTTCGGCCAACTGCGCCCACGGCGCACGCACCGGCTCCAGCAGCCGGCCCAGCGGATGGCGCGAACGATGCCCGGCCCAACTGCGCAGCTCCTCGCCCCACCACGCCAGCTTGGCGTCGGCCGGCAACGGGTCGCCGCTTGTGTTGAGCATGTCGTCGAACTCCTGCAGCAGCGCAAACCACGCCACGGCCAGCTCGCGTTGTGATTCGGCCACGAACGGGGCGGCCACCGACCATTCCGGCCAACGGCTGCGCCACTTGTCGAGGAAACTGTCCAGCGCGGTACTGCTCACTACACCATTCCTTACGGCTGGGCCGGGGCTGCCGGCCGGGTCGGCCAGAGACTGGCCAGTTGCAGAAGTTCAGCGTTCTCGACCAGCACGTCGGCCTGCCAGGCCAGCGGATCGTCGCTGTGCAGGCGGTAGCCCCACAGGGCTGCCACCGACGGCATGGCCGCGGCCCGTGCGGCGATGATGTCGCGCTCGTCGTCACCCACGTACACGCAGTCTTCGGCAGCAACGCCAATGGCCTGCGCAGCGTGCAGCAGCGGCAGCGGGTGAGGTTTGCGCTCGGCCAAGCTGTCACCGCCGACCAGCACCGCGCAACGCTGCTGCCAACCATGTTGCGGCAGGATCAGGCGCGCCAGGTACTCCGGCTTGTTGGTGACGATGCCCCACACCGTACCGGCCTCATCCAGCGCGGCGAGCATGCCGGCCACGCCATCGAACAGCACCGCGTGCTGGCCGATCAACGCTTCGTAGCGCTGCAGGAATTCCGGGATCAGCGCGTCACGTGCGGCGACGTCCAGTTCCGGGAAGGCAGCCGAGACCATCGCCCGCGAGCCCTTCGACACCACCGGGCGCAGTGCGGCCGGATCGATGGGTGCACGACCACGTTCGGCCAGCATCGCGTTGCAGGTGGCGACGAAGTCCGGCGCGCTGTCCAGCAGAGTGCCGTCCAGGTCGAACAGCACCGCACGCGGGAAGCGGGCGGCGGTCATGCCGGCTTGACCGCGTAGGCCAGGTAGTTGATGTCGGTGCGGCTGCTCAGGCGGGCATGGTTGCGCCACGGCTCGTAGGCCATGCCGCTGACATCCACCAGCTGCAGGTCGGTTTCGCGCAGCCAGCGCGCCAGCTCGGCCGGCTTGATGAATTCCTGGTAGTGGTGCGTGCCCTTGGGCAGCAGGCGCGCCACGTACTCGGCGCCGACAATCGCCACCGCGAACGCGGCGGCGGTGCGGTTGATGGTCGACAGGAACAGGTGGCCGCCCGGCTTCAGCAGGCGATTGCAGGCGTCGATGATCGCGCCCGGGTCGGGCACGTGCTCAAGCATTTCCATGCAGGTGACCACATCGAAACTGCCCGGCTGCTCGGCGGCCAGATCCTCGGCGGCCTGCACGCGGTAGTCGACCTTGGCGCCGCTTTCCAGCGCATGCAGGCGCGCGACCTTGACCAGCTCCGGGGCCAGGTCGATGGCGGTGACGTCGGCGCCGGCCTGGGCCAGCGCTTCGCTCAGCAGCCCGCCACCGCAGCCGATGTCGAGCACACGCGCGCCACGCAGCGGCACGCGGTCGGCCACGTATTTCAGGCGCACCGGGTTCAGCGCATGCAGCGGCTTCTGCGGGCCGTCAGCGTCCCACCAGCGGTTGGCCAGCGCGGCGAACTTGTCCAGCTCGGCCTGATCGAAATTGGAGGAAGCGTGGGGGGCAGTCATGAGGGAGTCCTTGCGGCGCCGGGTTCAGGCGCGGATATGACGGATGCGCTCGCGCCACTGGCGCGCGTTGGCGATGATGCCCGGCAGGTCCATGCCGACCAGCTCGCGCTGCACCAGCTTCGGCTTGCCGGCGATCCAGACGTCGCTGACCTGCTGGCGGCCGGTGGCGTACACCAGTTGCGACAGCACGTTGTGCAGCGGCTGGGTTTCCAGTGCAGACAGGTCGACGCAGACCAGGTCGGCCTGCTTGCCGACTTCGATCGAGCCGATGCGGTCACCGAAGCCCAGCGCGCGTGCGCCACCCAGCGTGGACGCGCGCAGCGTGGTTGCCGCATCCAGTGCAGTGGCGTCGTCGGCCACGGCCTTGGCCAGGATCGCCGCGGTGCGGTTCTCGCTGAACATGTCCAGGTCGTTGTTGCTGGCGCAGCCATCGGTACCGATCGCCAGGTTCACGCCTGCGCGCTGCAGGGCGCAGGCCGGGCAGAAACCGGAGGCCAGCTTCAGGTTGGATTCCGGGCAATGCACCACGCTCACGCCGCGCTCGGCGCACAGGTGGATTTCCGCATCGGTCAGCTGGGTCATGTGCACCGCAATCAGGCGGTCGTTGACCAGGCCGAGCCGATCCAGCCGCGCCAGCGGGCGCTGGCCGTGCAGCCTGATCGAATCGGTGATTTCCTGCGCGGTCTCGTGGGTATGCAGGTGCACCTGCATGTCGAGCTGGTCGGACAGCATCCGCACCCGCTCGAAGTTGGCATCGTTGACCGTGTAAGGCGCATGCGGCGCGAACGCGGTGGCGATCAGCGGATCGGTGCGCCACTGGTCGTGCAGTTCACCGGCCTTGGCGAAGTACTCGTCGTCGGTCTTGGCCCAGGCGGTGGGGAAATCGATGATGACCGCGCCCACCAGCGCGCGGAAACCGTGTTTCTTGTAGACCGCGGCCTGCACGTCGCCGAAGAAGTAGTTCTCGTTGGCGCAGGTGGTGCCGCCGCGCAGCATCTCGGCGATGGCCAGGGTGGTGCCGTCGGCAACGAATTCGGGGCCGATCACCGCCGCTTCCACCGGCCAGATGTGCTGCTGCAGCCAGGTCATCAGCGGCAGGTCGTCGGCGACGCCGCGCAGCAGGGTCATCGGGTTGTGCGTGTGGGCGTTGACCAGGCCCGGCATCAGCGCGGCCTCGGGGCGACTGACCACCTGGGCGGCACGGAAGTGCGCGCGCGCCTCGGCACGCGGCAGGATGGCCACGATCTCGCTGCCACGCACGGCGACGGCATGGTCTTCCAGCACCACCGCATGCGGCTCGATCGGAACGACGTAACCGGCTTCGATGAGCAGGTCGCAGGCTTCGGGGAGGTGCGGGCTATCGCTCATGCGGGCTCACTGGCTATTGGAGAAGGGCCTGGCGGGAGGCGGTAGCGCCGGGCCATGCCCGGCGGCTGTCCGCTGCGGCGCCATGGGCGCCAGCAACGGGTCCGGGCGGCGCCCGGAAAGCCGAGCGCGGGCTCGGCTCTACAGTGAGGTCGGCCAACCGCCGGAACCTTATTTGACGCGTGCGGAATATTCGCCCGAACGGGTGTCGACGCGGATCACTTCGTCCTGGTTGACGAACAGCGGCACGCGGACCACGGCGCCGGTTTCCAGGGTGGCCGGCTTGCCGCCGCCGCCCGAGGTGTCGCCACGGACGCCCGGATCGGTTTCGGTGATCTTCAGCTCGACGAAGTTCGGCGGCTGCACGAAGATCGGCTCACCGTTCCACAGGGTGACCACGCAGGACTCCTCGCCCTTCAGCCACTTCTCGGCGCCGCCCATGCCTGCCTTGGTGGCCTGGACCTGCTCGAAGGATTCCGGGTCCATGAAGTGCCAGTACTCACCGTCGCTGTACATGAAGTTCATGTCGGTATCGACGACGTCGGCTGCATCCAGCGAGTCAGTCGACTTCATGGTGACTTCTTGGGTACGGCCGTCCTTGATCAGGCGGTACTTCACGCGGGTGAAGGCCTGGCCCTTGCCCGGCTTGACGTATTCGGTGTCGATGATGACTGCCGGTTGGTTGTTGACCAGGATCTTCATCCCGTTCTTGACGTCGTTCATGCCGTAGCTGGCCATGCGTAAACTCCTGAGTGGCAAAAACGCCGCGGGTGCGGCGAGCCGTTAGAATGGAAAGCCCACCGGGTGCCGGTGGGCGACTGTTTTTCTGCCCCCATGATAACCGCAGGCCCCCTCTCCATGCAGCTTTCCGCCTTCCCCCGGCCCCAGTCGCCCGGTGCGCCCGCGCGCTGGCAGCAGCTCTGGCGCCAGGCACTGCGCGACCCGCAGGCCCTGCTGGCCCGGCTGCAGCTGGACCCGACGGCACTGGGCGTCTCCGAAGTGGCCATGGCCCAGTTCGCGCTGCGCGTGCCGGAGGGCTTCGTGGCCCGCATGCGCAAGGGCGATCCGGCCGATCCGCTGCTGCGGCAGGTGCTGCCGATCGACGAGGAAATGCGCCCGGCGCCCGGGTTCAGCTTCGATGCGGTGGGTGATGGTGCGGCCAAGAAGGCCACCGGCGTCATCCAGAAGTACCGTGGCCGCGCCCTGCTGGTGGCGACGGGCAGCTGTGCGATCAACTGCCGCTACTGCTTCCGCCGCCACTTCGACTATGGCGCGGAGAACGCCGCCAAGGGCGGCTGGCAGGAGGCCGTAGCCGCCATCGCCGCCGACCCGGACATCGACGAGGTGATCCTGTCCGGCGGTGACCCGCTGTCGCTGGCCACGCACAAGCTGGTCGAGCTGACCGATGCCCTGCGCGCCATCCCGCATATCCACCGCCTGCGCATCCACACCCGGCTGCCGATCGTGCTGCCCGAGCGCGTGGACGATGAGCTGGTCTCCTGGCTGGGCAGTCTGCCCTGGCCGCTGGCGATCGTGGTCCACGCCAACCATGCCAATGAATTCGACGCCAGCGTGGACGCGGCGATGGCCCGCCTGCGCGCTACCGGCGCCCAACTGCTGAACCAGGCGGTGTTGCTGCGCGGGGTCAATGACAGCGTGCAGGCCCTGCAGGACCTAAGCGAGCGCAGCTTCGACGCCGGCGTGCTTCCCTACTACCTGCATCAGTTGGACCGGGTCGAGGGCGTGGCCCACTTCGAAGTGGATGACGCCCAGGCCAAGGCGCTGATTGCCGGCCTGACCGCGCGCCTGTCCGGTTATCTGATCCCGAAACTGGTGCGCGAACTGCCCGGCGACCCGAGCAAGCGTCCGCTGTAGCCCCAAAAAAGGGGACGGAGGGGATTAAGTCGCAAATGCATAAGCGACTTAATCCCCTCCGTCCCTTTTTTTGTGTCGGTCAGAGGCCCGATTCGATCATCCGCACCACTTCGGTGGCGGTCACCGGATGACTCAGCCAGTAGCCCTGGCCAAGATCGCAGCCGCGCTGCACCAGCAGGTCGAACTGCGCCTGCTGCTCGATGCCCTCGGCCACCACGGTGATGCCCAGTGCGTGGGCCATGGCGATGATCGCCGTGGTCAGCGCCAGATCGTCGGGATCGCGCTGCATGTCGGCCACGAAGCTCTTGTCGACCTTCACCCCGTCCACCGGTACCTGGCGAAGATGGCTGAGACCGGAGAAGCCGGTGCCGAAATCGTCCAGCCAGACCTTCACGCCGGTGCGGTGCAGCTTGTCCAGCAGCTGTGCGGCCACCATCTCGTCGCCGATCACGGCGGTTTCGGTCAGCTCCAGATGCAGGCGCGAGGCCGGTAGCCCGGACTCATGCAGGCACTGCGCCACCAGTGCCGGCAGTTCGCCGCCGCGCAACTGCCGTGGCGACACGTTGACCGACACGAACAGGTCGTCCCCGGCCGTCCCGCGCGGCCATTGCGCGGCCTCCATGCAGGCCGCACGCAGCACCTTCGGGCCGATGACTTCGATAAGGCCACTCTGCTCGGCCACCTCGATGAACACCGAAGGCGGGATCGTGCCCAGGGTCGGGTGCTGCCAGCGCAGCAGCACTTCAACGCCGACCATGCGGCGGTCGCGCATGCGGAAGATCGGCTGGTAGGCCAGGCGCAGTTCGCCGCGCTCCCAGGCGCCGCGCAGCTCCTGTTCCATATGCACGCGACGCTCGACTGCATGGTCCATCGCCCGGCTGTAATAGCGATAGCAGTTCTTGCCCGCCATCTTTGCCTGGTACATGGCAATGTCGCCGTTCTTCAGCAGGGTGGTGGCATCGGCCGCATCGTCAGGGAACAGGGTCACGCCGATCGAGGTACCCAGGAACAGTTCCCGGCCCTGCACCACCAGCGGCTTGCCCAGCTCCCGCACCAGCACTTCAGCCAGCAGCCGCGCATTTGCGGCAACATCACCATCGCCCACCAGGATCACGAACTCATCTCCGCCGAAGCGCGCCAACAGGGCTTCATCGCCCCCGGCTTCGGTGACCGCGCGATCGATACGCTGTGCAAACTGCAGCAGTGCTTCATCGCCAGCTTCGTGGCCAAGGGTGTCATTGACTCGCTTGAAGTCGTCGATATCGGCGAACAACAGGCCCAACCGGTGATTGGCGGCACGGGCAGCCATCAACCGATGATCAAGCGCCTCGCGGAATGCCAGCCGGTTGGTCAGCCCGGTCAACGCGTCGGTATAGGCCATGCGCCGCACTTCGCGGTCATGGCGGGCGATCGCATCACGCATGCGGGCAAAACCGCGCACCAGTTCACCCACCTCGTCGTCGCGGGTGTTCTCGGCCAGCGGCGTCTGGTAGTCGCCCGCCTCGATGCGACGGGCAGCGACGGCAAGATCACGGATCGGCGCAACCAGAGTACGCTGCACGTACAGGATCACGACCACGCCGATCACCACCAGTAGGCCCAGCATCAACAGCAGCCAGCCCAGGTGACGGCTGCCGACCTGCTGCAGGCGTTCGCCCAAGGTGGCGTTGGCTGCCTGCTCGCGCTGCTGCACCTCATCCAGCGCCATGCCGACGCGGACGCCGCCAATGCGCTGGTTGCCGACCATGATCGGCATGGTGTTGTCGAGCACCTTCGGCGACTCCTGCACGACCAGCGCCTGCGCAGCCGCGGCCCTGGGTGCAAGAGGATCAGCCATCGGCTGGCCGAAACCGGATACTTCGACCGAGCCGTCGTGAACCAGCCGGCCGCGTTCGTCGAACACCAGCACGTAGCGCACCACGGGCTGGCGCGCAGTACTGCGCACCAGTACGCCAACCTGGTCCAGATCACGGTAGTACAACGGGTTGGCCAGCGCATCGGACAACTCGCGCGCCATCGCCTCGCCGCGGCTGCGCACGCTGCGGTCGAACAATTCATGGATGACGCCACCGCTGAGGTTGCGCACCTCGCCCTGCATCGCCGCCTGCCGCCCCAACAACACTGCCAGGATCGCGATCACCACGACCATTGCCCCGCCCATCGCGAGCAGGAACCGGGCCTGCATCCCCGAGCCAAGCCACTTCATTCCACTTCCATCCGCACGCGCGTCAATCCCTGTTTCAATTCATCCAGCCGCTGCTGCGCATGCGCATCGACACGGTGGAACCCGGAAGTGCCAAAAAACCGATGCAGCGCTCCCCGTGCCCGCGGGTCGCCGGCCGCCTGCAGCAGCACTTCCTGCAGGCGATCGCGCACGCGTGGATCAAGGTCGGCGCGGACCATCTCCACCGCACGCGGGTAGGGTTCGGTGCGCAACAGCTCGCGGAAGTCGCGCCGGAACGCTGCTGGCATCCGCCGTTCGTCATTCCAGTCCACGCTGCTCACCGCTCCCACGTCAACCACCCCCTTGTGCACGAACGTCGCGATGTTCAGCTCGCTGCGTGCAAATACGTAGCCCACGCTATCTGGGCCCGGCATGTCCCATGCACCGGCCAGGATCTGCGGCGACAGGCCTTCCTGCAGCAACGTCATCACCGGCACCAGGTAGGCACTGGTGGACGCCGTGTTCTGCAGGGCCAGGCGATGGCCCCGCAGATCCTGCATGCGCTGGATCGGGCTGTCGCGGCGCACGAAGAAAACCGTCTGGTACTCCCGCACACCGTTGCGCTCGGTCAGCAGCAGCGGACGGGCGCCACTGCGCTGGCCCAGCGCGACCGCCGTACCCGAGGTTTCCGTGACCCAGTCGACACGACCGCGCCGCAGATAGCTGGCCATCTGCTGTGGATCGCGTGCCATCAGGATCCTCCCCTCCTTGATGCCAACGTCGTGCATGCGCGCCACCACGTAATCCAGCAAGTGCTGAAGCTGCTCGTAGTGGGCCTTGGGATCATCGCTGATCCGGCCCAGCACCAGCACGTGGTCCGGTGCTGCACGCACCGTCCCGGCCAGCAGGACCATGGCCAGGCTCAGCAGTCCCCCCTGCATTGCCTTTCGCAGACCCGACACAGGCTTCATCCCCCCCTGGGTATCCAGACAGACTACCCGAAAAAATGAGAACGTCGTCAGCTGTCCTTGTTGCCTGCTTGTGCCAGTCGCGCCATGCGCTGGGTGTCGGCGAGGATGCCGCGCAGCAGGCGCACTTCCTGCTCGCTGGGCTCGCTGCGCAGGAACAGGCGGCGCAGCTTGCGCATCGCCGATTCCGGCGCTCGGCCCTTGTGGAAATCGATCTCGTCCAGCGTGTCGCCGAGCTGGGCGAAGAAGCTCTCCATCTGCTCATGGCTGGCGGCCTGTTCGCGGAAGCCGGGCTGGGGATTGGGGGCCGGCTGCGCGCCCAGCAGCTGCATGCGCGTTTCATAGGCCAGCACCTGTACGGCGGCCGCCAGGTTGAGCGAGCTGAACTCAGGATCGGACGGGATGTGCACCGCCGCATGGCAGAGCTGCAGTTCCTCGTTGGTCAGGCCGGTGCGCTCACGACCGAACACCAGCGCCACCTCGGCGCCCTCGCCCGCCTTGGCCACCGCACGAGCGGCGGCATCGGCCGGCAGGTACTCCTCCAGCTGCACGCGGCGGGCACGCGCGGTGCAGCCCAGCACCAGGCGGCAATCGGCCACGGCCTCGGCCAGGGTGGCGACCACCGGGGCGTCCCCCAGCACATCTTCGGCCCCGGCCGAGCGGCGGAAGGCCTCCTCGTCCAGAGGCTTTTCGGGAGCGACCAGCACCAGGCGGGCCAGGCCCATGGTCTTCAGGGCGCGGGCGGCGGCCCCCATGTTGCCGGGATGCTGGGTACCGACCAGGACGAATCGGAGGCGGGTGGCGGCGGGAAACTGGGACATGAACAGGGAAAAGGTCGAGCTGGACGATGACCAATGGTAAACTGTGCGGCCGGCCACTGCGCCGGGCCCGCTCTTTTCCCCCGCCAGTCCATCTCTTCTGCCTTTCCGGGAGCCAACGCCATGCAGAAACCCGCCGTCACCGTCATGGTCAAGGCCGCCCGCCTCGCCGGCAACGTCCTGTTGCGCAACATCAACAAGCTCGAGGCACTGAACGTGGTGCAGAAGGGCCGGATGGACTACGCCAGCGAAGTGGATTCGGACGCGGAAAAGGTCATCGTCAAGGAACTCAAGCGCGCTTACCCGGACTACGGCATCTTCGGTGAAGAAGGTGGCGTGCAGGGCGAGCGTCGCCAGATGTGGGTCATCGACCCGCTGGACGGCACCAGCAACTACCTGCGTGGCGTGCCGCACTACTGCGTGTCGATCGCGCTGGTCGAGAACGGCGAGCCGACCGACGCGGTCATCTTCGACCCGCTGCGCAATGAACTGTTCACCGCCAGCCGTGGTGCCGGCGCCGTGCTGAACGACCGCCGCATCCGCGTGGCCGACCGCAAGGATCTGGAAGGCACGATGATCCACACCGGTTTCGCCCCGCGCGAGCGCAGCCGCGCCAGCGCCCAGCTGAAGGCGGTCGACGCCCTGCTGGTGCACGGTGAGGACATCCGCCGCACCGGTTCGGCCGCATTGGACCTGGCCTACGTGGCCTGCGGCCGCGCCGACGCCTACTTCGAAGCCGGTGTGAAGGCGTGGGACATCGCCGCCGGCCTGCTGCTGGTCCGCGAGGCGGGCGGCAAGGTCTGTGACTTCAAGGGCGCGACCCTGGGCCGCATGGACAACCGTGGCCCGGAGACCCACCAGATCGTAGCCGGCAACCTGAAGGTGGCCGAGTCGCTGCAGAAGGTGCTGGTGAACACCGGCTACGCCGCCGAGTTCGACGCGAAGTTCTGAGGTTTCGCGTAATGCGGTTCATGGAGACGGCACCTGCGAAGGTGCCGTTTCCGTATCCGCGGTGATCGTGCTTGTCACTTTCTTTGCTCGTGCAAAGAAAGTGACACCCCTCCGCGGTCGCGGAAATGATCCTAGGCATCGCCTGGCGCCACCACTGCGTGCGCGCGCAAAACAAAAACGCCCGGCGCGAGGCCAGGCGTTCCTGCACTACCGTGGAAGCACGGAGGCTTACGCCACCGTCGAGGCGCGCAGCGCGGCGATGCGCTCTTCCAGCGGCGGGTGGCTCATGAACAGCTTCTTGGCCGTCGAACCGGAAATGCCGAAGGCGGCAATCTGGGTCGGCAGCGTGCTCTGGCCATGGTTGAGCTGCAGGCGCTCCAGCGCGGCGATCATCTTCTGGCGACCGGCCAGCGAGGCACCGCCGGCATCGGCGCGGAACTCGCGGTGGCGCGAGAACCACATGGCGATCATCGTCGCGAACAGGCCGAACACCATCTCCAGCACGAACACGATGATGTAGTAGGCGAAGCCGCGGCCGCCGCCTTCGCGGTTGCCCGACAGCGCGCTGTCGATGATGCCGCCGACCACGCGGGCCAGCACGATCACGAAGGTGTTCAACACGCCCTGCAGCAGTGCCATGGTGATCATGTCACCGTTGGCGACGTGGGCGATCTCGTGGCCCAGCACCGCTTCGGCCTCGTCTTCACTCATGTTGTGCAGCAGGCCGGTGGACACCGCCACCAGCGCGTTGTTGCGGTTGGCACCGGTGGCGAAGGCATTGATCTCCGGGCCGTCATAGACCGCCACCTCGGGCATGCCGATGCCGGCCGCCTTGGCCTGCCGCTCGACGGTGGCCAGCAGCCAGCGCTCGGTCTGGTTGCGCGGCTCGGTGATCACCACCGCACCGGTGGAGCGCTTGGCCATCCACTTTGACAGCAGCAGCGAGATGAAGGAGCCACCGAAGCCGAAGATGCCGGCCATGATCAGCAGACCGCTCATCTTGCTCGGGTCGGTTCCCGCCAGCGACATCACGATGCTGGCGAGGATCAGGACCGCGAAGTTGGTCGCCAGGAACAGGGCAATGCGGGTAAACATGGGAAAATCCGGCTCGGAAGGGGTCGATACCGGTCAATTTGCGGTGCGCTCAGCTTGAATTCAAGCGCCAACCTGACCGACGATTCAGCCAGCATGACCTCCCCCATTCCCTGCGGCCGTTTCGCGCCCTCGCCGACCGGCCTGCTCCACCCCGGATCCCTGCTCGCCGCCTTCGGCAGTTGGCTGCTGGCCCGCCACCATGGCGGCCTGTGGCGGCTGCGCATCGAAGACGTCGACCCGCCGCGCACCGTGCCCGGTGCCGCCACATCACAGCTGCAGGCGCTGGCCTCGTTCGGCCTCGCCCACGACGGCCCGATCCTCTGGCAGAGCACCCGCGGCGAGGCCTACCAGGCCGCACTGGACGTGCTGCTGGCCAGCGATCTGGCCTTCATCTGCCACTGCAGCCGCAGCGAGTTGGCCGCCAACGGCGGCATCCATCACCGCTGCGTTGCGCGGCAACCGCGACCGGACCCTGCCGTCCGCTTCCGCGTGCCGCCGGGCAGCATCGTGCACTTCGACGATGGCCTGCGCGGCCCGCAGCAGCAGGACGTGCATGCCGAAGTCGGCGACTTCGTGCTGCGCCGTGCCGACGGCTGCTGGGCCTACCAGTTGGCCGTGGTGGTCGATGACGCCGAGCAGGGCGTGACCGAAGTGGTGCGCGGCGCCGACCTGCTCGACTCCACCGCGCGGCAGATCCTGCTGCAGCAGGCGTTGGGGCTGGCGGTGCCGCGGTACTGGCACCTGCCGCTGCTGCTCGATGCCCCAGGCCACAAGCTGTCCAAGTCGCTGGCGGCGCTGCCGGTGGACAGTTCGCGCCCGCTGCCAGTGCTGCGCCGGCTCTGGGAGTTGCTTGGCCAATCACCTCAAGCGCTGGAACCTGCCTGCGATCTGGATACGCTGCTGGCGGCCGCCCGGCAGGCCTTCGACCCGGCACGGCTGCCACGTGGCGACATCCTGTTGCCGGCCGGCGCACTTTCCGCGCCGATGTTGCAGAATCCCCCTTCCCCCACCTGATTCCGGACAGCATTCCATGACATCTCGCGTCGCACTGGTCACCGGCGGAACCGGCGGCATCGGTACCGCCATCTGCCAACGCCTGGCCGACCAGGGCCACCGGGTCGCCACCAACTACCGCGACGAGGCCAAGGCCCGCGCCTGGCAGCAGGCGATGACCGAGCGCGGCTACAACGTGTCGATCTTCCCGGGCGATGTCTCCGATCCAGGCAGCGCCGAGGCGCTGGTGCGCGCCGTCGAGGCCGAGCTGGGCCCGGTCGAGATCCTGGTCAACAACGCCGGCATCACCCGTGACACCACCTTCCACCGCATGCGCGCGGACCAGTGGCACGATGTGATCAACACCAATCTCAACTCGGTGTTCAACGTCACCCGGCCGGTCATCGAAGGCATGCGCCGCCGCGGCTGGGGCCGGGTCATCCAGATCAGCTCGATCAACGGCCTGAAGGGCCAGTACGGCCAGGCCAACTATGCTGCGGCCAAGGCCGGCATGCACGGCTTCACCATCTCGCTGGCCCGCGAGAACGCCGGCTTCGGCATCACGGTCAACACCATTTCGCCCGGCTACGTCGCCACCGACATGGTGATGGCGGTTCCGGAGGACGTGCGCGCCAAGATCATCGCCGACATCCCGACCGGACGCCTCGGCAAGCCGGAAGAAATCGCCTATGGAGTGTCCTTCCTGGTGGCCGAGGAAGCCTCGTGGATCACCGGCAGCAACCTGGACATCAACGGCGGCCACCACATGGGCTGGTGAGCCGCGCAGGGGGCGCCGCAGCATGCACCGGCGGCCCCTGCCGATGGTCATGCTGCGCAGCACGCAAACCCTTGTTGCGCAACATGATCGCCCCTGAAAGCCAAGCCTGGCGGGGGCTGGGGCGGTTGCAACCGCTGCTGCACTGCGCCATGCTGCGCGTCTACTGTGACGAGTACCGCTTCATGGCTGCGACCCGCATCATCAAGAAGTATCCGAACCGCCGTCTCTACGACACCGAGATCTCCAGCTACATCACCATCGAGGACGTGCGCCAGCTGATCCTGGACGGTGAAGACTTCGAAGTCCGCGACGCCAAGAGCGGCGACGACCTCACTCGATCGGTCCTGCTGCAGATCATCGCCGACCAGGAACAGGATGGCGAACCGATGCTGTCCACGCAGCTGCTGAGCCAGCTGATCCGCTTCTACGGCGATTCCCTGCAGGGCTTCATGGGCAACTACCTGGAGCGCAGCATGCAGGTCTTCCTCGACCAGCAGCAACAGTTCCGCCAGCAGATGGGCAACCTGCTGGGCCAGACCCCGTGGGCGATGATGAACCAGCTGACCGAGCGCAACCTGGAGCTGTGGCAGGAGTTCCAGCGCAGCATGGGCAGCGGCTTCGGTGGCCCGCGCCCGGGCGGCACCGGCACGGGCACCGGCAACAAGCCGAACGAACCGGGCACCGGCACCGGCAGCAAGACCCGCCGCTGAGCCGCTTCACAGGCTGACACGAAAACGGCGCGCCCCTGGCGCGCCGTTCTGTTTGGCATCGCGCCAACGATGCGTCAGCGTTTCGCCTTGCACCCCGTGCACACGCGCTCGACCTTGTAGCCCTTGGCCTTCAGCTTCTCGACCACGCCATCACTGCCAAGCAGGTGCAGCGTGCCGACCACCACCAGCGTACCGCCCTGCCCGGCCTGCAGGTACGGCTGCAGCTTCGGCACCCAGGCATCGTTGCGCCCGGTGTTGATGCGCTGGTACAGCTGCGGGTACTGCTGGCGCATCTCTGCCGCCATCTTGGTCCACAGCAGGCGATCATCACCGCGGCGCCACGCATCATGCAGCAGCCGCGCCTGCTCATCGGCCTTGCCGGCCTGGTCCAGTGCTTCGGCCAGCATCTGCCGCTGTTCCTGCAGCGTCATTCCGTCAAGCATGCCGATCTGGGTATCAATGTCCTCCAGTCCCGCCGTCTTGCGGCCGGTCTTCTGCGCGCGCTCCATGAAGTGGCGGTCCAGGCCCAGCGCCGGGTCCAAGCCGAGCTTCTGCATCTGCCCGATCGAAATGCTCAGGCCGACGAACCAGGGCTTCATGCCCTGCATCTGCGCCAGCGGCAACTGGTTCTGGGCAGCAAAGGCCTGCAGCTTCTGCCAGGTGGCCGCATCCAGATCACGCTTCAGCTCGCTGCCATCGGTGCGGATCGCCGCCTGCACCATGCGGCTGGCCAGCTGGGGCGACTGCATGTCTTCCGGCGACAGTTCGAACACTACCCGCTGTGAGTCCTCGAACGCCTGTTCGACATCGGGCGACAGCGGGTAGTCCTGCGGCTTCAGCAGGTGGAAGGAACCGAGCAGGTAGAGGCGTGAGTCGCCTGGGCCGGTCACTTTCCACAGCAACGGCACCGGCGGCCTGGCCGCCGCTGCGCCAGCGGTGTCGGCTTGCAGGGTACGTGCTGCAACCAGCGGTGCCAGCGCACAGGCCGCCAACAGAACGGCGGCACGCAACAGTGATCTGATCGGCATCTCAGCCTTCTCCTTCAGGCAGGTGGTAGGCCTTCTCGCCCGCTTCCACGCGCAGGTCCAGCCGGTTTTCAGGCGGCGCCAACGGGCAGGTTGCATAGGCGGTGAACGCACACGGTGGGTTGTAGGCATGGTTGAAATCGATGCGCACCGTACCATCGGCGCCTGGCGCATCGGTGTCCAGGTAACGCCCAGCCGGATAGCTGCCGCGACCGCTGGTGCGGTCGGCGAAGATCAGGAACAGCGGCTGCCCGGGTGCACCTATCGCCTCCAGCCGCCAGTTGCGGCCATCACGCTGGAACTCGACCGCGCCCGCGTTCGGCATCTCGGTGGTCAAGCCAGTGATATCGACGATCGGCAGGGTCTTGCCTGGCGGGTGCGCGATGAAGCGCGCCTGCACCTGCCAGTCAGGACCGCCCGGCCAGTACTCCAGGCCGGCGAACCCACGGCGTGCAGGCGCATCGGCGTGCTTGACCCGCAGCGCATCGCGCGGACCGCGACGGATGATGCTGAGCTGGCCTTTGCCACCATCGAAGGCCAGCAGCGTCGGCTGCGGATCCTTGTCGGTGTCGATGCGGATGCGGCCGCGGACCGGTTTGCCCCCATGGCTGACGTCCGTACCGGCTTCGGGAGTGAACCACCATTGGCTGCCTTCGCGGCGCAGCAGGCCCAGCTTGTCCGGCCCCACCGCCAGGCGGATGCCATTGGTCGCGCCACTGCCGACAAAGTGCGATTTGTTCTGCAGCCAGTGCAGGCCGACCAGCGCAGTCCAACCGTCCGGGCGGGTCAGGTCCTGATAGCGTGCCACCCGCCACTGCTGCTGCCCGGCGGCATAGGACGGATCCTCCGCGGCCGAAGCCGGTGCCGGCGGCGGCGCGGGGCTGCAGGCGGCCAACACCATGGCGACCAGCAGGCCGCCCATTCCCCGATAACGCATCGATGCTCCCCTCAACGTCCGCGCAGGAACCAGCGGTCGATCTCCGCCAGCGAAAAACGGGCCCAGGTCGGCCGGCCGTGGTTGCATTGGCCGGACCGCTCGGTGATCTCCATGTCGCGCAGCAGCGCGTTCATTTCCGGCACGGTCAGGCGACGGTTGGCACGCACCGCGCCGTGGCAGGCCATGGTCGACAGCAGCTCGTCGCGCGCGCTGGCCACGCGGCGGCTCTGGCCGTGCTCGCGCAGGTCGGTCAGCACGTCGCGCAGCAGGCCTTCCGGTTCGGCATGCGCCAGCAGTGCCGGTATGCTGCGCACGTGCAGTGAACCGGGGCCGGCACGGGTCACTTCGAAGCCGAGTGCGGCCAGCGTGTCGGCTTCGCTTTCGGCGGTATCGGCCTCGCGCTCGCCCACCGCCAGCGTGATCGGCACCAGCAACGGCTGCGACTGCAGGCCGATGCCATCGTGCGCGTTCTTCAGCCGCTCGTAGCCGATGCGTTCGTGTGCGGCATGCATGTCGACCACGATCAGGCCTTCGGCGTTCTCGGCCAGGATGTAGATGCCGTGCAGCTGCGCGATCGCATAGCCCAGCGGCGGCACTCCGGCATCGGCACTGGTGACCGGCAGACCGTTCTCGACGGGCATCGGGGGAAGCGCCGCCCCGGGCTCGGCACCGGCCGGCGTGGCATACAGCGCGGCGTAGGCCGCCGGTGCATCAGCAACCTGCAGCCCAAGGGGCTGCTGCGGGCGCCAGCCGGAAAAGCCACCGCCGCCCGCGCCCGAGCCGGCACCGGGCGCAGGCCCACGCACCAGCCCGAAACCCGATGCGCCCGCGCTCGATGCCATCGATGCAGCAGCGGCGTCCACCGGATGCACCGGACCCGCACCGATCTCCTGCGCCGACATGCCCGCGCGGGTATCAGCCAACGCGTCCTTCAGCGTGCGATAGACGAAGTCATGCACCAGCCGCGAATCACGAAAGCGCACCTCGTGCTTGGCCGGGTGCACGTTGACATCAACACGGGTCGGGTCCAGTTCGAGGAACAGCACATAGGCCGGCTGCCGACCGTGGTACAGCACATCGCCGTACGCCATCTTCACCGCGTGGGCGACGCTGCGATCGCGCACCGAACGGCCGTTGACGTACAGGTACTGCTGGTCGGCGCTGGCACGCGAGTAATGCGGCTGCGCGATCCAGCCATGCAGGCGCAGGCCGGCGCCACTGTGATCCACGCGCACGGCCTGGTTGGCGAAATCCTCGCCCAGCGTTTCTGCCAATCGCGTATCGGAATACAGATCGCCCGGCTTGTAACGGCGCGAGGCCTTGCCGTTGTGGGACACGCGCAGTTCGACGTCCGGCCGCGCCAGGGCCAGCGAGCGCAGCCATTCTTCGATATGGCCCAGCTCGGTGCGCTCGGCGCGCAGGAACTTGCGCCGCGCCGGTACGTTGTAGAACAGCTCGCGCACTTCCACCGTGGTACCCGGCGCATGCGCGCGCGGCGTCACCTCACCGATCTTTCCGCCTTCGATCTGCAGCGCGGAACCATGCTCGTCATGTGCGCGACGCGAGGCCAGGGTGAAGCGACTGACCGAGGCGATCGACGGCAGCGCTTCGCCACGGAAACCGAGCGTGGCCACCGATTCAAGATCGTCCAGATCGGCGATCTTGCTGGTCGCGTGGCGCGATACCGCCAGCGGCAGCTGCTCCGGCGCGATGCCACTGCCGTTGTCGCGGATGCGGATCAGGCGTACACCGCCCTCTTCAAGATCGATATCTACGCGGCTGGCACCGGCGTCGATCGCGTTCTCGACCAGCTCCTTGACCACCGAAGCGGGGCGCTCGACCACTTCGCCAGCGGCGATCTGGTTGATCAGGATCTCCGGCAAGGGCCGGATCGGGCGCGGACCGGGCGCGCTCATGGGAGATGATGGGCAGCAGACTTCATGGGTCGATGATAGCGGAGCGCCCGTGGGTAGAGTCGACTGTCAGTCGACTGCTCTCCGCCCGGGCGCGGAAAAGCCCCGCGCTGCGCACGTAGTCGACTAACAGTCGACTCTACCGCGCTCTACAGGAAGCGGATTACTTGCTGCCGCCGGCCATGGTGGCTGCGGCGTCGATCTCGGCCTGGGCACGGGCCGCGTACAGCGTGCCCGGCGGTGGCTGGCGGCTGAAGAAGGTGTGCACGCCATCGAGCACGGCACCGGCGATCTTGCGCTGGTAGGCCGGGTCGGTCAGGCGACGCTCTTCATCCGGGTTGGAGATGAACGCGGTTTCCACCAGCATCGCCGGCATGTCCGACGTACGCAGCACCGCGAAGTTGGCGCGCTCGATGTTCGGCTTGTGGTTGTTGCCGATCCGCTTAAGGCCGCCCAGCACGTGGCCGGCGGCGTCTTCGGACGCCTTCATGTAGCCGCTCTGCGCCAGGTCCAGCAGCACATTGGCAAGCGTGCCCTCGGTCTGCTGCAGGCGAACGCCACCGACCAGATCGGCCGCGTTTTCCTTGTCTGCCAGCCAACGGGCGCGCTGCGAAGAGGCACCCTTGGTCGACAGTACGTACACCGACGAACCGGTGGCCGAACGGTTCTCGGCCGCGTCGGCATGGATGGAAATGAAGATGTCGGCCTTGTTCGCACGCGCCTTCTGCGCGCGCATCGGCAGCGGAATGAATACGTCACTGTCGCGGGTCAGGTAGGCCTTCAGGCCCGGCGTCGCATTGACCTGACGGGCCAGTTCCCGCGCCACCGCCAGAGTGACATCCTTCTCACGCTTGCCGGTCGGGCCGATCGCGCCCGGATCCTGGCCTCCGTGACCGGGATCGATGGCCACCACCAGATGGCGCATGCCGGCCTGCATGCGGATGCGGGAGGCATCACTGGGCATGGCCGGGCGCGGCGGTTCCACCGGCGTCGGTGCCGGCGCAGGCACCGTGGCCGGCGGCGTGGTCACCACCGCTGCGGTGCGCTGCCCAGCGAGGATCGCGGCCGGCGAGGAAGAAGGCGAACTGCTGGCCACGGTACCCGCCGCCGCGACCTGGGCCGGCGCGGTGGATGGCGCCGGGGTAGGCGTGGCCGGCGCGGCGGCGGTGGCACTGGCCTGCTGCCGCACCTGGGCAGTCAGCAGCGCCGTGGCACGCGCGGCATCGGTACGCGCCTGCGCGCTCTCCGCCGGCGTCGGCGTCGGTGCGGGCGTGTTGGCCGGCGCCTGCGGCGGCACCGCCGGCGTCGCTGCCGGACGGCTGGCGGCCACGGCCGGGCCATCGCCCGGCCATTCGATCACCAGCTTGGATTCATTGCCCTCGCGCTGCATCTGTGGGCGGAACGGCGCCACCGATTCAGCAAGGTCGAAAACGACACGGAAGGTACCCGGCACCGGCTGTCCGGTGCGCACTGCGGTGACCACGCCCTGCGCCGCCGGCATTTTCAGGTTGCGTACGGCGCTGGAGTCCGGGAAATCGACCACCAGGCGGTTCGGTCCGGCCAGCGACAGCGTCTTGTAACCGCCACTGCCCACCAGCGAGATCTCGGCACGGGTGCCGGTGGCACCGGTATTCAGCAGGACCTGGCGAATTTCACCGGCCCACGCGCTGACGCTCGCCAGACCCAGTCCGACGGCGGCACAGATGGCGATGAGACGGTTCCCCGGGCGCATGGCTCAGGATTCAATCACCGCGCTGAACGGAATGCAACACCTTTTTCCTTAATAATCCGTAACCTGCCGGTGTTTGTTCTCGTCAGCCGACAGATATGGCCTGCAAGTCGCCTCCTTGGGGAAGCCGTTTCAGCCATTCATGCCCTGCGTCGCTGGCGCCAGTGAGACGAACGCGACGCCCTTGTCCCTCGATCTCCAGCGCCACCACCAGGTCGGTTGGCGGCAGCGCACCGGCACCGCGTTCCGGCCATTCAACCAGCCACAGTACCGCGCTGCCCTCGTCCAGCCCGAGGAAATCGAGTTCGCCGGCCTGCCCGATCCGGTACAGATCCAGATGCCAGGCCTCGCCACCGCCGGCCAGCGGATAGCGCTCGACCAGGGTGTAGGTCGGGCTGCGGATGGCGCCCTGGACACCCAGCGCGCGCAGCAGTGCGCGGGCCGTGGTGGATTTGCCGGCCCCCAGGTCGCCGCGCAGTTCGACCAGCGCCTGCGGCGGCCGGGTGGCCGCCAGCCATTGCCCGAGCAGTTCAGTGGCATCGCTGTCGGCAAGGAAGAAATCGATCATCGGGAAAGTTCCGGGTTGGCCAGTCGCCGCAACGGCGACAGCAGATCAGTAGGAAGCAGGCCGCGCGCGCCATCGGCGGCCGCGGCGTCGCCCGCGAGCCCATGCAGCAGCGCACCGGCCGCGGCGGCGTCGAAGGCGGCCAGGCCCTGCGCGCGCAGGCTGGCGATGATGCCGGTGAGCAGATCGCCCATGCCTCCCACGGCCATGCCGGGATTGCCTGCAGCGATCAGCCGTGGCGCCTGCCCGGGCGCCGTCACGATGCTGCCTGCGCCCTTCAACACCACCACGGCGTGGAAGCGTTCGGCCAACGCCTGCGCACAGCGGTAGCGATCGGCCTGGATGTCAGCGGTACTGCAGCCGAGCAGACGCGCGGCCTCGCCCGGATGTGGCGTAAGGATGGCGTCCGGTAGCGCGCGCGGATCCTGCGCCAGCAGGTTCAGTGCATCGGCATCGACCACCAGCGGTCTGGCGCTGGCCAGCGCACGCGCAAACAGCGCGCGCGCCCATTCGTCCTGGCCCAGGCCCGGCCCGATCGCCACCACCCTGGCCTTGTCCAGCAGCGCCGGCAGCACATCGCCGTCTTCCAGCGCATGGGTCATCGCCTCCGGCAGGCGCGCCAGCAACGGGCCGACGTGATCGCGGCGGGTGCCCAGGCTCAGCAATCCGGCGCCGGCACGCAGCGCGGCCTCGGCCGCCATGGCGATGGCACCGCCGCTGCCATGGTTGCCGCCGACGCACAGCACGTGCCCGGATTCGCCCTTGTGGCTGTTGGCGCGGCGCGGCGGCAGCAGTGCCGGCAAGCGCGCCTGGGTCCAGTGCTCCACGGCGGGTGACACGCCCTGCCATGCGGCCGCGGGCAGCTGCAGCGGCGCCAACGCCTTCCGCCCGCAATGATCCAGCGCATCGCCGGTATACAGCCCGCGATGCGGCACGATGAACTGCAGGGTCAAAGCGGCCTTCACGGCCACGCCCGGTACGGCACCGCGATCAGCGTCGACGCCACTGGGGACGTCCAGCCCCAGAACCGGCGCTGCCTGAGCGTTGAGGGCGGCGATCAGCGCCTGCGCCGCGCCTTCCGGCACGCGATCGAAGCCCAGACCGAACAGGGCATCGACCCAGATATCGACCTCGGGCAGCACGCCGTCGAAATCGGTGAGGGTGCCGCCGTCGGACGTGAATTCCGATGCTGCACGCTGTGCCAGCGACGTCGCCGGTGGCTTACCCGGCAAGGCGATCACCGCCACCGCGCGCCCGGCCTTCCGTGCGTGGCGGGCCAGCACCAGGCCGTCGCCGCCGTTGTTGCCTGCTCCGACCACCACGCCGATCCGCTGCGCCTGCGGCCAGTGCTGCAGCAGGCACTGCCAGGCGGCCTGGCCGGCCTGCGCCATCAGGCCCCAGCCGCCCTCGGCAGCCAGTGCCGAGGCCTGCACATCAAGCGCACGCGCGGCAGCGGAATCGAACAGAGCGGCAAGGTTGGCCATGCGGGGATTTTATACTGGTGCATATGTCTCCCGCCCCCGCCCCTGTCGATCCGGTCCAGGCCGTACAGCGCATCCGCGAACTGGCGCGTGCGCATGGCTTCCAGCGCTGCGGCATCGCCGGCATCGAGCTGGGCGAGGACGAGGCGCACCTGGCCGACTGGCTGGGCCAGGGCCTGTACGGCACGATGGACTGGATGGCGCGCCACGGCACCCTGCGCGCGCGCCCGGCCGAGCTGCTGCCCGGCACGGTGCGGGTGATCTCGGTAGGCATGGACTACAGCCACAAGGACGACACCGAAGCCTGGGCAACCCTGGCCGACCCGGGCCGCGCCTACGTAGCGCGCTATGCGCTGGGCCGCGACTACCACAAGCTGATGCGCAACCGGCTGCAGAAGCTGGCCACGCAGATCAACGATGAAGTGGCGCCGCTGGGCTACCGGGTATTCGTTGATTCGGCGCCGGTGCTGGAGCGCGCACTGGCGCGCAACGCGGGGCTGGGCTGGATCGGCAAGCACACCTGCCTGATCGACCGCAACGGCGGTTCCTGGTTCTTCATCGGCGAGATCTACATCGATATCCCGCTGCCGATCGATGCGCCGGCTACGGCACACTGCGGCACCTGCACGCGCTGCATCGATGTCTGCCCTACCCAGGCCATCACCGGCCCGCAGCGGCTGGACGCGCGGCGCTGTATTTCCTACCTGACCATCGAGCACGACGGTGCCATCCCCGAAGACATGCGGCCGTTGATCGGCAACCGCATCTACGGCTGTGACGACTGCCAGCTGGTCTGCCCCTGGAACAAGTTCGCCAAGCGTACCGACGAAGCCGATTTCCGCGCGCGCAACAACCTCGACACTGCCCGTCTGGACCAGCTGTTTGCCTGGGACGAAGCTGAATTCCTGCGCCGTACCGAAGGCAGCCCGATCCGGCGCAGCGGCCATGAACGCTGGCTGCGCAACATCGCCGTGGCACTGGGCAATGCACCGTCCTCGGCCGAAGCGTTGGCCGCGTTGCATACCCGCGTCGATGATCCCTCGCCGCTGGTGCGTGAACACGTGCAGTGGGCGCTGGGCCAGCACACGGTGCGCTGACGTGCGATCCTGAGCCCCCGTTCCGCCCGCAGCACGCCGTTCCCATGCACCCACGCAACAACGACATCCTCACCCCCAGCCAGCTCAACACCCTGGCCCGCGACCTGCTGGAAGGCAGCTTCCCGGCGATATGGGTCGAGGCCGAACTGGGCAGCGTGGCGCGTCCCGCCTCCGGGCATCTGTATTTCACCCTGAAGGATGCGCGTGCGCAGCTGCGCGCGGCAATGTTCCGGATGAAGGCGCAGTACCTGAAGTTCGTGCCGCGCGAAGGCATGCGCGTGCTGGTGCGCGGCAAGGTGACCCTGTACGACGCCCGTGGCGAGTACCAGATGGTGCTGGACCACATGGAGGAAGCCGGCGAAGGCGCACTGCGCCGCGCCTTCGAGGAGCTGAAGGCACGGCTGGAGGCCGAAGGCCTGTTCGACCCGGCACGCAAGCGGCCGCTGCCGGCGCACGTGCAGCGCCTTGCGGTGATCACCTCCCCCACCGGCGCCGCTGTGCGCGACGTGCTGAGCGTGCTCGGCCGCCGCTTCCCGCTGCTGGAAGTGGACCTGCTGCCGACCCTGGTTCAAGGTAGCAGTGCCGCCGCGCAGATCACCCGGCTGCTGCAGGCCGCCGATGCCAGCGGCCGCTACGACGTGATCCTGCTGACCCGCGGTGGCGGTTCGCTGGAAGACCTGTGGGCCTTCAACGATGAAGCATTGGCCCGTGCGATCGCCGCCAGCCGCACCCCGGTAGTGTCTGCGGTGGGCCATGAAACCGACTTCAGCCTGAGCGACTTCGCCGCCGACCTGCGTGCACCGACGCCATCGGTGGCGGCTGAGCTGCTGGTACCGGACCAGCGCGAACTGGCCCTGCGCCTGCGCCGCACCGCGGCACGCATGGCGCAGCTGCAGCGGCACACGATGCAGCAGGCGATGCAACGTGCTGACCGTGCCCTGCTGCGCCTGAACGCGCAGAGCCCGCAGGCGCGACTGGACCTGTTGCGCCGCCGCCAGCTCGATCTGGGCCGGCGCCTGCATACCGCGTTCAACCAGCAGCAGGAGCGCCGTGCTGCGCGCCTTCGCCATGCAGCGGCGGTCCTGCGCGGGCACCACCCACAGCGCCAGCTCGACACGATGCAACGCCGCCTGGCCGCCCTGCGCGGACGACCGCAGGCAGCGATGCAGCGTCTGCTGGAACGCGATGCGCTGCGCCTGCGCGGGCTGGCGCGTTCGCTGGAAGCGGTCAGCCCGCTGGCGACTGTAGCGCGCGGCTACAGCATCCTGACCCGCAGTGACGATGGCACGCTGGTGCGCCAGGTCGATCAGGTACAGCCCGGCGACGCATTGCAGGCGCGCGTGGGCGACGGCGTGATCGACGTGCAGGTCAAGTAAAGGGGTTCGGCAGGGCTGCGCCCTGCACCTGCAGAGGCAAATGCAACAGCCGAAGCAACAGCGAAAGCGGCTCTGGATTGCTGATAGCTTGGCGGGGTGGTGTGGCTGTGCAGGACACGCCGTAAACCCATCCCTGGGGGCTCGATGGCGCCATCCATGGCGCCACGGTCCTGCACAGCCACACCGCCCCACCCTCGACAGTGTCCCGATGACGGTCGGTAGATCCACGCCATGCGTGGATGAAT
>NZ_JAOBZT010000055.1:0-29962 GCF_029839005.1 Stenotrophomonas sp. GD03958
GGTGCCGGGTGCAACCCGGCCGAAACCCCTTACCCCCGCAACAGCACGAACGGCAGCAGCACCAGCGCAGCGGCAGCGGCCATCCCCAGCAGCACCAGCATTACGAACAGCGGCCGCCGCCGGAACAGGCTGCCGAAGGTCTCCGCCGTGCCATCACGCAATGCCTGCTCACGCTCGGCACGGATGCGCGGCCCGCGTTCGGCCTGGTACTCCGCCATCAGCGCCTTCGCACGTGGATGATCGGCGTCCTCGCGCAGCCACAGGCCTCCGTTGGAAATGCCCCAGGGGCTGGGTTCGGTGCGGTACCAGGCGATGCCGTGCTGGTCGAGCAGCGTGCAGACATCGGCGTATTCGTCGTCACCGACATTGCGCAGATTGAGCAGGAGTTTTGCCATGTCCCCATGATACCCGGCGCCGATGCGCTACCCTTGCCGCCCTCGACCTGCGCCCTACCGGAGACGCCCGATGCGCCGCCTGCTGCTTCCCCTGCTGCTGTCCCTCGCCGCCGCTGGCTGCTCGACCGAACCGTCCGGCCCGCCGCCCGGCGGCACCCTGACCGCCTTCGAGCGGATTGACACCGTGCCAGGTACCGGTGCTGAAGCCGTTCCCGGCAGCAAGGTCACCGTGCACTACACCGGTTGGATCTACGACAACCGCACCGAAACCAAGCACGGCAAGACCTTCGACAGCTCCTTCAAGCACGGCCAACCGTTCACCTTCGCGCTTGGCGCCGGCCAGGTCATCCGCGGCTGGGATGAAGGCGTGGCCGGCATGAAGGTTGGCGGCAAGCGCACGCTGATGATCCCGCCGGACTACGGTTACGGCGACCGCAAGGTCGGCCCGATTCCGGCCGGATCGTCGCTGGTGTTCGACGTCGAGCTGCTCGATGTCGAACCGTGATGCCGCCATGCCCCACCGCGTCGCCGTCATCGGCGGTGGCCCGGCCGGCCTGTTCGCCGCCGAGCGCCTGCGCGCCGCCGGGCTGGACGTCGACCTGTACGAGGCCAAGGGGTCGCCCGGCCGCAAGTTCCTGATCGCCGGCAAGGGCGGGCTCAACCTCACCCATTCCGATCCGCGTCCGCTGTTCGACAGCCGCTACCGCGAGCAGTCCACGGCCGTGGGCCGCTGGCTGGACGACTTCGATGCGCAGGCGCTGCGCGACTGGGCCGCCGGCCTGGGCGTGGAGACCTATGTGGGCAGCTCCGGCCGCGTGTTCCCGGTCGACCGGAAGGCTGCGCCGCTGCTGCGTGGCTGGGTGCGCCGGCTGAAGGAACAGGGTGTGCGCCTGCATGCCAACCACCGCTGGATCGGCTGGGGTGAGGATGGCGCGCTGCGATTTGAAACCGAAGATGGCGCCGTTGAAGTACATGCCGATGCCACCCTGCTGGCCATGGGCGGCGGCAGCTGGCCGCAGCTGGGCAGTGACGGCGCCTGGGTCGCGCCACTGCAGGCCCGTGGCGTGGACATCGCACCACTGCAGTCGGCCAACTGCGGTTTCGACGTGGGTTGGACCCCATTCTTCGCCCAACGCAATGCCGGCGCGCCGTTGAAGCCGGTGGTCGCGCACTGGATCGACCTGGCCGGACAGCCACGGTCGCTGCAGGGCGAATGCGTGGCCAGCGAGTACGGCATCGAAGGCAGCCTGATCTATGCGATGGCGGCGGACCTGCGCGAGACCATCAACCGCGAGGGCCACGCGATGCTGTGGCTGGATCTGGTACCGGGCCGCGACGAGGCGCGCCTGCTTGCCGATCTGTCACGCCCACGCAAGGGCCGCAGCTTCGGCGAGCACCTGCGCCGCCAAGCCGGTCTGGATGCAGTGAAAGCCGCACTGTTGTTCGAGATTCTGGGTAAGGAAGCGGGCAGCGACCTGCCTGCCGTGGCGGCTACGCTCAAGCGCCTGCCGCTGCGCCTGCTGCGTCCCCGGCCGATGGCCGAGGTGATCAGCACCGCCGGCGGCGTGCGCCTGGATGCGCTGGATGATGGCCTGATGCTGCGGGCAGTGCCCGGCGTGTTCTGCGCCGGCGAGATGCTGGACTGGGAAGCGCCGACAGGTGGCTACCTGTTGACCGCGTGCTACGCCAGTGGCCTGCGTGCTGCGGAAGGCGTAATCGGGTGGCTGGCCGGGCGGTGACGCCTGCCTTGTAGCGTCGAGCCATGCTCGACGGCGTTACCTGTAGAGCCGAGCCCATGCTCGGCTTGAATCCAACGCCGGGAAAGGTCACTTACCACGGCCGGCGCATGCTCACCGAAGCCAGCGCCACGCCGCTGGGATGCGGGTAGGCCTCTTCGCGCACGCTGACGAACCCCTGGCGTTGATAGAACGGCACGGCGTTGAGCGAGGCCGACAGCACCACCTCACGTTCACGATCGGCCATCGCCAGCAGGCGCTGCATCAACGCCTGGCCAATGCCCTGGCCGCCATGATCCGGATTGACGAACAACGCATCGACTTCATTGGCATCGGCATCAAAGACGCCGAAGCCGAGCAGGCCACCCTGCCCGTCCTCGGCCACTACGCATCCGCCCTGCGACAACAGCCGCGCATACTGCGACGGTGGCGGTGAGGCAGACCAAGGATCGATCACCTCCGCCGGGTAGTGGCTGCTGCACGTCTCGCGAACGCAACGCGTGCGCAGTGCCCACAGCATGGCGACATCGTCGATGGTGCCGGTCCTGAACCGCATGACATCTCCCTGTAGAGCCGAGCCCATGCTCGGCTGCTTCTCGATCACGCATCGCGATGTTGGAACGAAGATCAGCCGAGCATGGGCTCGGCTCTACAGCAACACGTTATCGCGACTTGCTGGCGCGCAGCGCCTGGATCTTCGGCGGTGGCTGGAACGAGTCGCTGCGCGCATCGGCCCAGAACGCATGGAACACCGCATGGTCGGGCACCTTGTGCAGCAGTTCGCCTGGCTCCAGGTAGCGGTACAACGAGGCCAGCGAACGGATCTCCACCGGCGAGACACGGCGCAGGATGTGTTCCGGCCCCAGCTCGGCCGGATCATTGAGGCCCGCGGCACACAGCAGTTCCTTCAAGGCATGCAGCGTGTGCTCGTGGTAGCTGTACACACGGGTGGCCTTGTCCGGTGCATCCAGATGCTTCCAGCGCGCCGGGTCCTGGGTCGCGATGCCGGTGGGGCACTTGTCGGTATGGCAACTCAACGACTGGATGCAGCCCAGCGCGAACATGAAGCCGCGGCCGGCATTGCACCAGTCGGCACCCAGCGCGATGGTGCGCGCGATGTCGAACGCACTGGTGATCTTGCCGGCTGCACCGATGCGGATGCGCTCGCGCAGATCGAGGCCGACCAGAGTATTGTGCACCAGCAGCAGCGCTTCGTGCATCGGCACGCCGACATGGTCGACGAACTCGGCCGGTGCCGCGCCGGTGCCCCCTTCGGCACCGTCCACCACGATGAAATCCGGCAGCAACCCGGTTTCCTGCATCGCCTTGGCAATGCCGAACCACTCCCACGGGTGGCCGATCGCCAGCTTGAAACCGACCGGCTTGCCACCGGACAGCTCGCGCAGGCGGGCGACGAACTGCAGCAGCTCGACCGGTGTCGAGAACGCCGAGTGACGCGACGGCGACACGCAGTCCACGCCCATCGGCACGCCACGGGTCACCGAGATCTCGGCGGTCACTTTCGGTGCCGGCAGCACACCGCCGTGGCCCGGCTTGGCCCCCTGCGACAGCTTGATCTCGATCATCCTGACCTGGTCATGGGTGGCATTGGCAACGAAGCGCTCCTCGCTGAAACCACCTTTCTCGTCACGGCAACCGAAGTACCCCGAGCCGATCTCCCACACCAGGTCGCCGCCCATTTCGCGGTGGTAGGGCGAAATCGATCCTTCGCCGGTGTCGTGGTAGAAGCCACCGCGGCGCGCGCCTTCGTTCAGTGCGCGGATCGCATTGGCTGACAGCGAGCCAAAGCTCATCGCCGAGATGTTGAACACGCTGGCCGAATAAGGCTTGGCGCAGTTCGGGCCGATCAGGACGCGGAAGTCATGCTTGGCAATCGTCGTCGGTGCCAGCGAATGGTTGATCCACTCGTAGTCCACCGCATAAGTGCTGCGCAGGGTGCCGAACGGTACCGTGTCCATCTCGTTCTTGGCGCGCTGGTAGATCAGTGCGCGTTGCTGGCGCGAGAACGGCACGTCCTCCAGGTCACTCTGCACGAAGTACTGGCGGATCTCCGGGCCGATCGACTCCAGCCCGTAACGGAAGTGCGCCATCACCGGATAATTGCGGCGCAACGTGCTGCGTTTCTGCAGCAGGTCCCAGGTCCCCAGCGCCACCATCGCGGCAGTCAGGCCGACGCCCCAGTACCAGGCTGGCCAGATCGTGGCCAGCCACAGGCATATCGGGAACATCAGGATGGCGAGCAGGTAGACGATATACCGGTGCATGGCGTTCCTCGGTTGCAACTGCCCCCGAGTCTACCGCGCCGTTCGCAGCCGGGGCTTACAAACGATCGTCAACCACGTTGCGCGGCCAGGCCGATTTCACGTCGTAGACCAGGCCACCGGGCGCCAGCAGCGCCCGGATTGCGGATTCATCCATCGCCTTGAAACGGGCGTGGGCCACCGCCAGCACCACCGCGTCATAGCGCCCTGCCCCGGGCTCGGCCAGCCAGTCCAGGCCCTCGCCGGTCAATGCCGCCGGGCCGACCCACGGGTCGCTTACCTCGACCCTCGCACCGGCATCGCGCAAGCGCTGTGCCAGTTCCAACGCGCGACTGTTGCGCAGGTCCGGGCAATCCTCCTTGAAGGTCACGCCCAGGACCAGGATGCGTGCATCCGCCGGCGCACGGCCACGCTCGGCCAGCATCGCCAGCACCCGAGCCGCTACGTGCTCGCCGACGCGGTTATTGACCTGTCGCGCGGTGTGGATCAGGTCCGGGTGGTAACCCACGCTCTCGGACTTGTGCAGCAGGTAGTACGGATCGACGCCGATGCAGTGACCACCGACCAGGCCCGGGCGGAACGGCAGGAAGTTCCACTTGCTGCCGGCGGCATCCAGCACGTCCTGGGTGTCGATGCCGAGCCGGTCGAAGATCAGGGCCAGCTCGTTGACCAGCGCGATGTTGACGTCACGCTGGATGTTCTCGACCACCTTGGCCGCTTCAGCCACGCGCATCGAAGGGGCCGGGAACGTACCGGCGGCAATGATGCGCTGGTACAGACCATCAATCACCGCAGCGACCTCCGGGGTCGATCCGGAGGTGATCTTGCGGATGTCGGCAAGGCGCCGCTGGCGGTCACCGGGGCTGACCCGTTCGGGGCTGTAGCCGCAGTAGAAGTCTTCGTTGAAGCGCAGGCCGGACCCTTGTTCCAGCAGCGGTACGCACACTTCCTCGGTGGTTCCGGGGTAGACCGTGGACTCGTAGATCACCAGATCTCCGGCGCGGAGATGGCTGGCAATCAGGCGCGTGGCCGAACGCAACGGCTCCAGATCGGGCTGTTCGTAGGCATCGATCGGGGTCGGCACGGTGACGATGTAGACATTGCAGGCATCAAGCAGTGCCGGATCGCTGCCGTACTGCAACAGGTGCGCACTGGCCAGCTCGTCGGCTTCCATTTCCAGTGTGTGGTCCTGGCCGCTGCGCAGCTCGGCGATGCGACCGGCGTCGATATCGAAGCCCAACGTCGGCCACTGCCGGCCAAACGCCACCGCCAACGGCAGGCCGACATATCCCAGGCCGACCACCGCAAACCGAGGGTCACTGGCCGCCGCAACCGGCACACTCATCGGCACATCCCATGCAATCGATGCAATCGCACATACGCTGCCATGGCCTCGGCCAACACACTCATCTGCTGCACCACTCCGGAAAACCTGCGCCAGAAAGGCTACAGCCTACCGGCCCCGGCGCCCTGCCGCCAAGGCGGGCTCAGGACCCCAACGCCACCGCCGCCGGTTCCAGCTCACCGTCGGCACCGGTCCAGGCCTGCAGCAGGCGTTCAAATCCACCGCTGCCAAGCAGGAAGCCGGGCCAAGCGGCGTCGACGATCTGCGCCAGTGGTTCTGGCTCGATGCGCCGCGTACCCATCGACCAGCGCGGAAATGCCCGCTGCACCACCGGAGCGCGGCACAGTACGTGCAGCTGCCCATGGCTGCGCGCGTTGAGGATGCGCTGGAACACCGAATCGATACCGTCCTGCGGGCCTTCGAGATACTGCAGGAAACGGCTGCCATCGAACATCAGGACGCCGGTGACTCCAGCTACACGATTGAATGCCGTGGCATCGGCCAGCAGGCGGTCAAGATCGGTTGTCTGCAGATCGGCGCGGGCCTCGCTGGCATAGGCAATCGCGTGCAGCGACATCAGATGGCTCCCCCCCTGGGAACGATGGCAGGGACTATGACATGAATACGATCGGCAGTTAAGCACGCGACCGCCGTGATGCAAACAGGCCGAGGCAGGTGGGCTACAATCGGCGCCGCGCTGCTGGCCCGGATGGCGAAACTGGTAGACGCATCGGACTTAAAATCCGCCGACCGCAAGGTCATGCCGGTTCGATTCCGGCTCCGGGCACCATACGCACGCCGCGCAACCCACACTCAGATCGCACGCGAGTAACGCGGTTGCTCGTGAGTGGCACGCAGGTACGGATCGAAGCACATCGCCAGCAACCGCAGCAGCGGTCGCCCCGGTTCGCTGGAACGCACTACGCCATCGCGGTATTCGGCCAGCCCGTCTTCCTGCAGCCGCTGTACCGAATGCAGGTCCTCGGCGAAGTACTGCTCGAAATCCACGCCGTGGCGCTGACCCAGCTGCACGCCATCGACCTCGCCCTGGCACATCAACTGCTGGATCAGTTCCGCACGCAGCTGGTCGTCAGCGCTCAGCGCCACGCCGCGCCACACCGGCAGCTGCCCCTGGTCCACGGCATCCTCCCATGACGGCAGGTCGCGCGGATTCTGGCTGTAGGTGGCACCTATGTGGCTGATCGCACTCACGCCCAGGCCGAGCAGATCGGTATCGGCGTGGGTGGTATAGCCCATGAAATTGCGATGCAGCTGCCCGGCGCGTTGTGCGCGCGACAGATCTTCTTCCGGCAATGCGAAGTGATCCATGCCGATGTACTGGTAGCCGGCCGCAGAGAGCGTCTCCACCGCCAGACCCAGCAGCGCCAGTTTGTCCTCCGGCGAAGGCAAGCGGCTTTCGTCGATCTGCTTCTGCGCACGGAACAGGTGCGGCAGATGCGCGTATCCGTACACCGCCAGGCGGTCCGGACGCAGCGCCAGCACCCTATCGAGGGTGCGGCCGAACCCCTCCAGGCTCTGCCCCGGCAAGCCGTAGATCAGGTCGACGTTGACCGAACGCATGCCGCTGTCGCGGCAGGCGCTCAGGATGTCCAGTGTCTGCTGCACGCCCTGGATGCGGTTGATCGATTCCTGCACCTGCGGGTCGAAATCCTGCACGCCCAGGCTGGCCCGGTTGAATCCCAGGCGCGCCAGCATGGCGACGTCGCGGGTGTCGATGAAGCGTGGATCGAGTTCGATCGAGAAATCGCGCTGCGGTGAATCGCTGAAATCGAAGCGCCGGCGCAGCCCTTCCACCAGCGTGGTCATCGCCTCGGCCTCGAGGAAATTCGGCGTGCCACCGCCCAGATGCAGCTGGATGACCTCACGGCCGTCCTCGAACTGCGGCGCCAGCAGGTCGGCCTCGGCCAGCACGCGCGACACATAGCTGTGGCCACGTCCGCGGTCGCGGGTGATCACCCGGTTGCAGCCACAGTAGAAGCAGGGGCTGGAACAGAACGGCACATGCACGTACAGCGACAGCGCGCGGGCCAGCTGGTTGCTGTCGGCGATCGCCTGGCGCAGCGCCGGCGCGTCGAAGCCATCATGGAAATGCGGCGCGGTCGGATACGAGGTGTAGCGCGGGCCCGGCCGGTCGTGCCGGCGCAGAAGGTCGGGGTCGAAGGTCCAGGCCAGGCCACCGGCAGCGGGAGAGAACGTGTCCATGCCCCCAGCATCGCGCCAGGCGGCCTGTGCCGCCTTGACCCAGATCAATGCTTGCCGGCGATCCCCAGTACCGGCAGGCCGACCTGCGGCCAGCGCAGCATCTGGTAGCGCTTCCAGAAGGTGTCACCGATCCGCGCAGCCACGTCGTTGGCCAGTTCCTGCATCGGCGGGTTGCCGCACTCGGCAGTGGTGACCCGGAACAGCACCAGCCAGCGATCAAACAGGTCCTTGTCCAGCTCGATGGCCATGTGCTTGGACATCGGCGAGCCCTTGAAGCGGCGAGTGCCACGCAGCATCGCCGACCAGAAATCGACCAGTTGCGCCAGGTGCCCGGGCCAGTCGTGCACGTGCGCCTCGAACACCGGTCCCAGCCGCTCTTCCACTCGCACGCGGGCATAGAAATCGTGGACCAGTCGGGTCACTTCCTGCTCGGTGCACAACCCGGGCGAGGCGACGGGGAGGACAGGCGGCTGTGTTGCGTTCATCGGGGCATCCAAAGCTTGCAGGCAGGCTGCCGCACCCAGGCGGCAGCGCCGTTGATCCAGATCAATGTCGGCGCAATCCGCTGCGCCTAGGCTGGCACGCTTGCAGGAAGCATGCCCTGCGGATACGGCGCCGATCCTGGCGAAGTATACGCGCCGCCCACTTTTCGATCGGGGACAGCATGAACAGACCTTTTCCCAACCGCCGCCAGCGGCTGATCCAGCACTGGGGCGCGATCCTCTGGCCCAGCTTCATCGCCGCCGGCGTTGCCAGCGTGGTGTTCTTCGCCTTCGTCGATCCATTGCGCCTGCAGGCCATCAGTTTCCCGGGCACGGCCATCAGCCGCGAACTGGGCTATACGGCAGGATTCTTCATGTTCTGGTCGGTCACTGCACTGTCCAGCGCGGTCACCTGGTACCTGCAGCGGCCCCTGCCGGGCGATGACGACGAGGAGCTGCCGCTGGGATGAGCACGTCCTGCACCCGGGTACCCCGTCCCTGGCATTGGCGCGGCACGCTCAGCGCTGCCCTGCTGGTGGTGTTCTACGCACTGCCGTGGCTGCGCTGGGAAGGACGCCAGGCGCTGCTGCTGGACATCAGCGCGCGGCGATTCGACCTGTTTGGCTGGACCTTGTGGCCCGGCGACGTCGGCGCGCTGATCGGCCTGCTGGCGGTACTGGTAGTAAGCCTCGCGCTGCTGACCCACCTCGCCGGCCGCGTCTGGTGCGGCCACGCCTGCCCGCAGACGCTGTGGCGCCGTGCCTTCGACTGGATCGCCCGCAGCGCGGCGCGGGTACTGCCCGCACCTGCGGCAGGCCCAGCCACCCAGCTGGCCTGGGGCCTGCTGTCAGTGTGGACCGGCATCACCTTCGTCGGCCTGTTCAGCCCGATCAGCGGATTGCTGGCCGCCGCGCCAAGCGCTGGCTGGAGCGGCTGGGAAACGTTCTGGGTGCTGTTCTACGCCGCCGCCACCTGGGGAAACGCCGGGTTCCTGCGTGAGCAGGTGTGCCGTTCGCTGTGCCCGTTCGCACGCATGCAGCCGCTGCTGACCGATCCGCATACGCCGCGCATGCTGTACGACGCCCGCCGCGGTGAGCCGCGCGGGCCACGCCCGTCCGGTCTCGGCGGGGTGCTGGGCCGTGGCCGCGGCCTGCTCGACCCGACCACTGCGCAGGACTACGTATTCCGCGCTGCGCATCCGCTGCTGGCAGGACCGATGCCGACCTTCAGCGCCGACCGCCTGGGTGACTGCACCGATTGCGCAGCCTGCGTCCGTGCCTGCCCGATGCAACTGGACATCCGCCAGGGACCGCAGGCCGATTGCCTGGCCTGTGGCGCCTGCCTGGAGGCCTGCGCACAACAACAGCTCCGGGCCGGTTTCGGTCCTGGGCTGGTGCGCTACTGCAGTCCGCAGGCGATGGCCGGACAACCGAAGCGCCTGTGGCGCCCCCGGACGTTGGCCCTGCTGTCCTTGTTGCTCGCGCTGCTTGCCTGCGGCGCCTGGCGCCTGCTGTGAATCAACGCGACGCGTTGGCGTGCGGCGGCACAAGCTGGGCGCGCCGGACGATGCCCAACTGTTCGATGATCAGCGCCATCTCGTTGGTGACTTCGGTACGCTCGGTCCCCTGTGGGACCAGGCGATCCAGCACCTGCTGGTAGGTATCCCAGAACGCCGGACCGCATCCGTGTTTGTGATAACTGGCTTCCAGTTCGCGGCGTACCCGTTCAGCCAAGCCATTCATGCCGTATTCCATACGACCTCCGTTGGACTTGTTCTGCATCGTTGACGGTCTACCGACTCACTTGCGTGCTACTGAAAGACTCCCAGGCTTCACGACTGGTTGACTCCAATTAGTCACAGATTTCACGACAGGTCAATTACATGCAGCGACTTTCGTGATTGAAATTATTAATCGTTCACGAAACTACATACGGGGCCCTGGGGGTGCCGGATGGGGCGAAGCCGACAGGCGTCCGGAAGCACAGCACGACGTCCGCAGTAGGCGGCACTGATTATCAGCTTGGGATCGATTGAACTTGCCTATTTTGCTAAGTGTACTTAGCGCATCGGGTTAAGCAGGCTGGATGCGACAAAAGGCGGCGCAAATCAGATGGATTCGTCTGCCCGCGCTTCAGTTGTCGGAAAAAGGTTCGGGTAGCGCTGATGGAGGATGTACTGCCGCAATGGAGGAATGGGAAAGTCCCTCGGCCATTGCGACACTGCGGAACGGCTGATGCCAAAGAAGCGCGCCAGTTCCGCGTCGGTGCGGAATCCCAGCCGGGTTCGTACCTGCCGCTTGCTCCAGAATTCGGTCACGGTCGGTCCTTCTGTTAACCAGACTGATTCTTGCGGCAAGGCTTCTTCGCAATCCACGCGTTAAGCTGGCTTGCATAGATGAATACTCTCGGCCAACGACTCGCGGCAGCCATGAAGAAAGCCGGGCACCCACGCCCGGCCGATCTGGCACGCGCCGCCAAATCAACGACAGCAACCATCAGCAACTGGCTCAACGACCACGTGAGCGCCTCGCACGTAAAGGCCGAACAGCTGTTCCGCATCGCCGATGCGGCCAAGCTGGACGCACGCGAGCTGCTGTACGGGGTCAGCGGGCTTGGCGTCGGTGAGCCTGGCAATGCCTACATCCCCAGCCAGGCCCACCTGGATGTCTGGCAGGACGCCTACGAGCTGGTCAGCCATCTGGTGGCCGAGAACGGTCTGGAGATCGACCACCGGCGCCACGCGGCCTTGGATCTGCTCGCGTTTGAACTGCTGATGGACGGCTTCAGCCGCAGCAAGGTTGCCCGGGTTCTGACGACCTCGATGACGTAAATGCACCGCCGCTGGTAGCATGGGCCTCAATGGGGATGGGGCTCCCCCGATAACCGCCTGAGAAGGCTGATGGCTCCTGCCATGACGAATCCGGTGTTCGTCGACGGCGGGTCGTGCCTGCCCTCAGCGTTCGCCATTGACCCTGCGAACCCGTATTCGAGGCACCCCATGCACGCACTGAACGGCTATTTCCTGGTCTTCATCGGAGGCGGCATCGGTGCCTGCCTGCGCCACGCCTGCAATCTGCTCGGCGCGCGGGTAGTGGCCGGCAGTCCCTGGCCCTGGTCGACCTTCCTGATCAACATCAGCGGCGCGCTCCTGATGGGCGTCGTGGTCGAGGTCTTCGCGATGCGCAATGGCGCCTCGCCACAGCTGCGATTGTTGCTGGCCACCGGCATCCTCGGCGGCTACACCACGTTTTCCACCTATGCACTGGAGATCGGCTTGCTGCTGCAGCGCGGCCAACATGGGCTGGCGGCCCTGTATGCCGGCGGCTCGGTGGCACTGGGCCTGGCCGGCCTATTCGGCGGCATGAAGCTGGCCCGGCTGCTGCTGGGCTGAGCGCTCAGGCCGCGCTGGCCCGGGTCTGCCCGCGCCATTCCCGCGGCGACAGCCCGGTATGCGCCTTGAACGCGCGCGACAGCGCGGCTTCGCTGCCATAACCCACGTCGTCGGCAATCCGTTTCAGCGGGCGCCCCTGACGCAGTGCCTGCTGCGCCAGGCCCACCCGCCAACCCTGCAGGTACTGCCCGGGCGTGGTACCCATCGCCTCGCGGAAACTGGCAGCAAACACGCTGCGTGACATGCCGGCAACCTCGGCCAGGTCTTCCAGGGTCCAGGACTGAGCGGGCGCCTCATGCATTGCTACCAGTGCCAGCCGCAGCCGTGGATGACCCAGCCCGGCAAACAGGCCACCACGCATCCCGCCCCCTTCCATCAGCTGGCGCAGCACCTGGATCATCACTACCTCGAACAACCGGTTGACCATCACCGCACGCCCGCAGCGCTGCTCGAAGGCCTCCTCGAACAGCAGTTCCAGCGCTGCGTTGCCGCCATTGAGATCCGCCAGCGGCATGCAGATGAAATCGGGCAACGCGACGCTGATCGGGTTGAGCCGACCGCCCTCGAAATGCAGGTTGGCGCAGGCCATGTCGGCGCCGTGCTGCGGATCAGTGCTGAAGCGATGCGGCATCGGTCGCGGGTACAGCAGCAGGCTGGGGACCTCGACCTGCACGGTCTGCCGGCCGTGGCTGACCTGCAACGGGCCGCGCCGCACCAGGTGCAGCTGCCCGGCCTCATTCTCCCCCTCCAGCATGTTGATACCGCACAGCGCACCGGCATGGAACACCGAGGCAGTGACCGCAAAGCGTTCAAGCAGAATGGCGAGACGGTCGACCATGACGGGACCCTGGGTAAAGTAGAAAGAGATCAAGGCGACACATCGTATCGGAATCCTCCCGTAGCGGACGTGATCGACTCGGGGAGCGCCCCCCGCCCTTCCTGCGGCAGTGCAGCGCGCGCAGGCTGCTGGCGGGGTCTAAGCTGACGCCATTTCCGGATGGAATGCTCGTGATGTGTCGCTTGCTACGATGTGCCCTCACCCTCGCCCTGCTATTCCCGGCGACACCGGTGATGGCCGCACCCGCTGCATCACCGCGCACGTTCAGTGGCGAGCTGCAGAGGGCCCCGTGGCGCCTGGACGTTCCGGCAGACTGGAACGGTGACCTGGTGATGCTGGCGCACGGCTAGCCGGTAGGCGTGCCACGTACTACGCCGATGGCCGCCAATGACGGCACCGCGCCACTGCTCTCTGCAGGCTACGCCGTCGCGCAGAGCGCCTATGCCAGCCAGGGCTGGGCGGTGGCCGATGCGATCACCGACATGGAACGCCTGCGCCGGCATGCAGTGGCCGAACTCAAGCATGTGCGCCATATCTGGATGCTGGGATTTTCGATGGGCGGCGCCGTGACCCTCGCCAGCCTCGAGCGGTTCCCGCAACACTACGCCGGTGGTGTGTCGCTATGCGGCGCCAATCTCAGTGGCGAACAGATCGCGAGTGATCTGCTGACCACGCTGGTCGCTTTCGATTACTTCTTTGCCAAGGCCGAAGGCCTGCCGGGTGCGGGAGTGCTCTCACCCGAAGCGGCTGCGCTGCCACAGGGCGAACTGTACCAAGGCATCTCCAATGCGCTGCAACGCAGCCCGTCACATGCCGCGTTGCTGGCACAGCGGCTGCAGGTGTCCGCTGATGCACTGGCCGGCACGATCAGCCTGCATGCACTGGTCCTGCACGAACTGGCCACGCGCAGTGGCGGCATGCCGGTGGGCAACAGAGGTGTGGCTTACAGCGGCTTCGGTGACGACATGGCGTTCAATGCCGGCGTACGACGTGTCGATGCCGTGCCTGCCGCGCAGGCCGCTGTCCGCAGGGAGCTGGCATTGAGCGGTGCGTTGAGGCGACCGCTGGTGATCCAGTTCAACAACAACGACCCGACGATCGTGCCGCGCATGCAGACGGTGTATCTGCAGACGGCCGCACGGGCCGGCGCCCGTCCGCTGCCACAGGTGCTGCCGCCCGTTGGCGAAGGCCATTGTGGCTTCTCCGGAGCGCAGATCATCGAGGCGTTGAAGGCCGCACAGCGTTGAACAATCGCGGCCCGCGCGCAGCTCAGCCGCCCAGCGTGCCCATCGTGAAGGTGTAGCCCGAGCTCATCAGGAATTCGCGCATGCGCATTTCCGCGCGACGCGGCGAAGCCAGATTGGCCGGCGCATAGAGGGCGTAGACCAGGCCCGACCCCTCGATATGCTCACGGCGCACCCCGCAGCGGGCGGTTTCCGAAGCGATGATCCAGCCATCCTTCAACCGGTCCGGCCCGATGGATTGCCCGTTCTTCAAGCGAAAGGTCAACCAGCGCACATCTGCCGTGACTTTGCTCATTTCCGTTTCGCTCCGTGGCTGGAACGACGCGTGATGTCCGTGCTCGCCATTGCGGCTCCCTGAGACGTGGAACTCGACCATAGCGCCTTTCCATGTCGTGGCCGGCTGAGACTGGCGATCGGGACGTGGCGAACGGCTGCAGGTGAAGCAGCGCGGCGTCGGAAATGGCGGCGGCAGGGAGCATCCTGCCGGCGCAGTTCACAGGCAGGGAACCCGACTCACGCAGCGCGGTCGCTGCCCTGGTTCAAGGCGTGCAGCGCATCGGCCAGCGCCTGGATTTCGGCACGCAGGGCCAGCCGCTGCAACCACCGCCCGGGGATTCCGCGCGCACCCTGGAATGCCCCCGCCAGCTGCCCGGCGATGGCGGCCGTGGTGTCGGCGTCCTCGCCAAGATTGGCCGCCTCGAGTACGACGGCTTCAAAGGTGTCGTGGCGATCAAAGCACCAGAGTGCTGCTTCCAGACTGTCAACAACATAACCATTGCCACGGATCTGCTCACGCGCGGCACCGCGGTAGCCGCCCGCCGCGATCTGCTGCAGCCGCGCGCTCTTGACGGGAACATCGCTGAGATCCAGCACTCCGTCGCGGGTGCTCCCCGCCAACGCCCGCTCCAGCGCGACCGCCAGCAAGCGGCACGCCTCCAGGCACTCCTGCGCAGCGTGCGTCGTTCGCGAACTCAGCTCGGCTATGGCCTGCAGATCGGGAGTCCCGGCGTAGCGCAATGCTACCGGCGCCAAACGCATGATCGAGCCATTGCCAGCGCTGCGTGGGTCGTCACTCCCCGCCAGCGGATGGCCGTCCTGCAGGAACCGGTCGATCGCAGCTCGCGTTGCCATACCGATATCGAAGCACTCGCCGGTCGCACTCCAGTAACCGTGCCGGTACCAGTTGGCGTAGCGGTTCATCTGATCGCGCGGGTCGAAGGTGTCGCAGCGCGCCAGGCTCTCGGCCAGGCACATCGCCATGGAGGTATCGTCAGTCCATTGCCCCGGCTGCAGGTGGAACGGCCCACCACCCACCATGTCGGTAATCGGGGTGAAGCTGCCACGGGGCTTGAATTCCAGCGTGGTACCGACGGCATCGCCGCACGCGAGGCCGAGCAAAGCCCCGCGGAAGTGATCAATCTGGTTCATCACGCGAGTGTAGCGCCACCGCATCCGCCATGACTGACCGCCAGGTCGGGTGGCGATCGCGCGAGCGGGGAATCGATCGCAGCCAAACAAAAAAGCCCTGACCGGAGTCAGGGCTTTTCAATTGGAGGCCTCAAGCGGAATCGAACCGCTGTAAACGGATTTGCAATCCGGTGCATAGCCACTCTGCCATGAGGCCAACGTACTTCACGCCAGGAACGTAGCCCTGACAAGACAAAACCCCAAGATGGGGCCAGTCGGAACATGGAGCGGGAAACGAGACTCGAACTCGCGACCTCAACCTTGGCAAGGTTGCGCTCTACCAACTGAGCTATTCCCGCGTAAGCCGACATGCTACCGGAAACCCGGAAAACACACCAGCGATTTCACCTTTCTGACTGCGCGTAAAGCCTTGTGGCCCAACGTGCCCCGCCTTGCCGTGGCGGGAGAAAAACAAGGCCCCTACCGGGGCCCTGTAGAATCTGGAGCGGGAAACGAGACTCGAACTCGCGACCTCAACCTTGGCAAGGTTGCGCTCTACCAACTGAGCTATTCCCGCAGATTCCGTTCGACCTGCGTCGAAGGAGCGCCATTGTGTCCAAATTCCTTCACGCCGTCAACAGTCTTCACATCATGCGGTCACGGGCGTCCGCAGTGGGTTACGCTGCCCCGCCCAAGCACGGACACCGCCGATGCCGAGACGCTACGTCCGCCTGTTCTGGTTGCTGGTCGCGCTGACCTGGCTGGCGCTGATCGCCGCGCTGGTCAATGCCGGTTTCACCCCGGACTACTGGCTGCTGCACCGACTGGAAGGCGCTGAGCTGCCCTACCCGACCAGCACCGTCATCCTGTTCGCGCTGCTGGGAACGGTTGAGCTGGTGGTGGCCGCGTTGATCGTGCGGCCTTGGAAACTGAAACGCCTGTGGCTGCGCCTGCTGATCGCCTTTGCCCTGCTGCTGGTGTGGTCGGTACCGTGGATGCTGTCGGCGATGCACCAGCCGCCGGTACAAGGCATGCACCTGCTGTGGTTGCTGCTGCTGGACGTGGGATTGCTGCTGGCGCTGTGCGGGGTGTCGGCGGTGAGCGCGTGGCGGGCGTTCAGGCGTCCGCCACCACGCTAGGCCTACTTCCGGAACTCCACCCGCACGTGCTGGCCGAAGCGCGCCTTGGCCTCGCCATCGAACTCCAGCACACACTCCACCACCTTGGCCACGCCACGCCCTGCATCTTCAGGCAGGCGTGCCTGCGCGAACACCGGGCTGATGCGTACCACGCGTGCGGTCGGCAGCGTGCCGGTGTTCTCGGCACCATCACTGTCCGGTACCACCGCCGCTTTCATGCCTACCTGCACCGCATCGGCGTAGGCGGCGCTCAGTTCGGCGCGCACCTGCAGCGGGCGCGCCGGCAGCAACGAGATCGCCGGGTTGCCCGCCTGCACGAAGGCACCGACGCCCGGCACCTGGCCGACCACGGTGCCGGCTTCCGGCGCGCTCAACGACATCTGCTGCAGTTTCAGCTTCGCGTGCTCCAGCTTGTGCTGCGCCATGTCGACCTGCGCACCGGCCACGTCGACATCGGCACGCACAGCAGCCAGCTGCTGTTTGGCCGCATCGGCCTGCTGGTTCGAGGACACACCTTCGCTGGCGCCCGTGGACAGACGGGTGGCGTTGCGCTCCAGTTCGCGCAGCTGCGCCTGGCTGCCCTTCAGGCGGTCATTGGCCAGGGCCAGATCGGCGCTGGCCATCGCCACCTCCTGCTGCAGCAGGGCACCATCCAGCGACAGCAGCAGCTGCCCCTTCTTCACCGTGGCGCCTTCCTTCACCGGCGCTGCAGTGATCGAGCCATCCACCGGCAGTGCCAATGCGATCAAGCCACCTTCGACGTCAATGATGCCCCGTGCCACGGCGACCTTGCCGGCGGCGGCACTACCCGCCTTGCCTGAGGGTGCCGATGCGACGGTGGGCGCTTCCCTGGAACAGGCGCCGAGCAGCAGTGCCGCGGACAGGGCCAGGCTGAGGGGAAGCAGATGCGACGTCTTGGTCATGGGGCGGACTCTACGGTTTCGTTCTGGCGGCGGTCATCACGGACCATGCCGTCTTCCATGGCGATCACCCGATCGGCATGCCGGATCAGGCGCGGATCGTGGCTCACGCACAGCACGGTGGCGCCATGCGCCCGCGCATAGCGATGCAGGATGTCGATCACGCGCTGACCGTTCTCGGCGTCCAGCGCGCTGGTGGGTTCGTCTGCGAAGATCAGCGTTGGCGACTTGGCGAAGGCACGGGCCACCGCCACGCGCTGCTTCTCGCCGCCGGACAGCTGCGCCGGGCGCATGTGGCTGCGGTGGCTGAGGCCAACCTCTTCCAGCGCCCTGCGGGCCAATGGTTCGCTTTCGCGATCGCGCATGCCGCGGTAGCCCAGCGGAAGCTGCACCTGCTCCAGCGCAGTCAGTGCCGGGAACAGGTTGAAGCCCTGGAACACGAAGCCGACATGGTGCAGGCGGAAGCGCTCCACCTCGCCGCGGGTCATGTGGCCCACGTCCTGACCCAGCGCGTGCACGCGACCGCCATCCGGCGCGGACAGGCCGGACAGCAGCGACAGCAGCGTGCTCTTGCCGCACCCCGAAGGGCCCGAGACCAGGGTCAACTCGCCCGGATAGATGTCCAGCGACAGGCCGCGCAGCACCGGCACCTGTACATCGCCGGACATGAAGCCTTTTTCCAGTGCGTCTGCCTGTAACGTGGGGGCGACGGCATGTTTGGAGGTCATCGGCCGGTCCTCAACGCAGCAGCAACGATGGATCGGAGCGGACGACACTGCGCACCGCCATGATGCTGGAGAGCATGGCCATCACCGCGACCAGCGCCACGCAGCCGAGGATCACCATCGGCGTCAGCTGCACCGGCACGCGCTGGGTCTGCGCGATCAGCAGCACCACCGTGCTGAACGCCGCCGCCAGCAGCATGCCCACGCCACCGATCAGCAATGCCTGCTCGAACACCACCCGTGCCAGCGCATAGCGGCCTGCACCGAGTGCATTGAGCGTGGCGTACTCGCGGACCGAGCCGGCCACCACCGAGGCGAACGACTGGTTGGTGATCACCGCGCCGACGAAGCAGACGATGACGGCCATGAACAGCACCGCGATGCCGGCGCCGGTGTCGAACAGCCAGTATTGCTGCGAACGGCTGGCGAACGCCGGCGCGGTCCAGAACTCGACCGGTGTGGCCTGGCCCATCGACGCGGCCAGGCGGTCACGCACGCGGTCGGCCAGGTCCGGCGAGCGCAAGCCCGCCACGAAATAGGTGCTTCCCGCGTGTGGGTCGGTGCCGGCGATGGCGCGCGCCGTGTCCAGCGAGGCCAGTACGTTGACACCACCAAGGCCCCGCAGGCCCGGTTGTGCAGCGACCACGCGCACCGCCTTGCCATTGATCCAGGCACGATTGTTCTGCAGGTCCACGCCCAGCGTATCCAGATCGGCGCTGTCGACGATCACCGCACCGGGCTCGCGAAGCTGCGCGCGCAGGTTCGCAGGGAGGATGCGCGCGAACATCATCGCGTCGTCCCGGGTGGAGATGCCGGACAGGTACACCGACACATTGCCGGTGCCCCGCGCGCCGGACCGCCATTCGCCGTCGACCCACTCGTAGGGTTCGACGCGGGTGACATCCGGGTCCATGCGCAGGTGGCTTTCCACATCGGCGCTGATCGCATGGCCGTAGTTGACGCTCTGGGTGCCGGGGAAACCGGCCCAGAGATCGGCCGAGGATGCCTTCACGTAGATCGCAGCGGTACCGAAGATGCCCAGCACCAGTGCCGCCTGCACGATCAGCAGCACGCCGGCGAAACACATCGCCAGCACCACCGGCAGGAACCGGCGCCACTCATAGGCCAGGGTCTTGCGGGCCAGCGCGATCATTGCTGTTCGCCCTCAGCCTCGACCGGCAGCGGTGCACCGCCGAGGGCGCGGTACAGCGACGCAAAGGCCAGCACGCGCGCCCCCTGAGCACCGATCAGGCCGGCCTGCGAGGCCAATGCGGCACGCTGCGTATCCAGCCCATCGAACTCGCTGGACAGGCCCAGCTGCACCTGCCGCGCCTGGCGCTTGACCTGCTGCCCGGCGGCATCGTTGGCCGCGCGCAGCGACTGGATGCTGCTGTCCTGCCGCGCCAGGCTGCCCAGCGCGCCTTCCACTTCGCTCACACCTTCCAGCACCGCCTTGCGGTACCCCAGCAAGGCAGCATCCAGCTGCTTTTCATCGGCATGGAAGCGCGCGCGACGCTGGCCCCAGTCCCACAGCGGAATATCGATGTACGGGCCGATCGACGGGCTCGAATCGGAATTGGAGCGGGCGTTCTGGGTGAGGTTGTACGCGTACAGGATGGAGCCGCCAAGGCTGACCCGTGGATACATCGCTGCGCGCGCCGAACCCTTGCTGGCCGCGGCCTGCATCACCTCCGATTCGGCCAGCAGGATCTGCGGACGGTGGCGCAACAGGTCCGCCGGGACCTGCTGCAGTGAGAATGCACCGAGCTTCGGCGGCGCGCGGTATGCACGCCAGGCGGGATCCGGCCCGTCACGCCCCAGCAGCAGCGCCAGCGCGCGGGCCGCGTTGTCCGCGTTTTCGCGGGCCTGCGCCGTCGCTGCTCGGGTCGCGGCCTGGCGCGCACGCAGGCGTTCCAGCTCGCCCGGCTCATCCAGGCGCAAGCGCAGGCGAACCAGTGCCAGTTGTTCGCCGCGATCATCCACGGCCTGCTGCCGGGCCAGCAGATCCTGCTGGGCCTGGGCCACGGTCAGGTCCAGATAACTGCGCACTACGTCGGCAATCACCGCCACCCGTGCGGCATTGCGCAGCGCCTCGGCATTGCCGGCCGAGGCCTGCGCGCTCAACTGCGCGCTCTCGGCGGCACCGAACAGGCCCAGGTCCCAGATCGCTTCGATACCGGCATGGAAATAAGTGTCGACCGCAGCAGCATCCTGCACCTGCTTGGCGCTGGCGGTGATTTCTGGCAGAAAGCGCGCGTTGGAGGCGTCGGCGACGATGCGCACCGCCTGCAGGCGCAACGTGGCCTGCTGCAGATCAAGGTTGCCGGCGATGGCCTGGTCGACCAGGCCGTCCAGCGCCGGGTCGGCCAGCACCTTCCACCACTGCCTGGCATCCACCGCTACGCCCTGGCCCTGCGGCACCTGGGTCCAGGTGCTGGGTGTGCGATCAGGCAGGTCCGGAGCCGGCACCGACATGCAACCTGCGAGCGCCAGGCTGGTCAGCAGCGCGCCCGGGCGCAGCACTGCCTGCAGGGAGAGTCCGCGCCCGGCCCTGGGCACTGCCACTGAAGTGATACGCCTGACCACCAGCCCGCCAACGTGTAGAAGGAGCATGAAGGCTACCGTGCGATTGTGGAGCGAACATGGAGAATTGGTCCGAAAACGGTCACCACACGCGTGCGGTTCAGGCAACGCTGCCCCAGTCTTTCACTGCGCTTTCAACGCGTTCCCGGGGCAGAACACTGGATGCTTTTCACGGCGCATTGCACATTGCGACGCCTCCCCGGCTCGACGTACCACACGCGTGAACTTCCCCGCCGCTGGCAGCCAATCGCTTCGATCACGGCGGTGGCTGTCGGTGCATCGTGATCGCGCTGACCGCTCCACCGGCCTCGAACGCTTGCTGGCGACCCATGGGCGCATCCGGCCCGACAAACGAAAAACGCCCCCTTCCGGGAGCGTTCTTCTTGAATCTGGAGCGGGAAACGAGACTCGAACTCGCGACCTCAACCTTGGCAAGGTTGCGCTCTACCAACTGAGCTATTCCCGCTTGGGAGGCGGCATTCTACCGGATTCACATCAGAGGTCAAGCATGGATCGCGAAGATCCGATGCCATCGATGAAGCGCCACTTCATCACCGATGAGAGAATGAAAAACGCTCTCTTGCGAGAGCGTTCTTCTTGAATCTGGAGCGGGAAACGAGACTCGAACTCGCGACCTCAACCTTGGCAAGGTTGCGCTCTACCAACTGAGCTATTCCCGCTTGGGAGGCGAAATTTTACCTGTTCCAAGAATGGCGTCAAGCGATTTTTTCAGGGCCTGCGAGGCGCCCAGCACCGCGCTGATCTACTACAGCATCCCCCGCAAACCGGCAGATCCGCATCATCCGTGGATGCAGCATTTCCAGTAGATCCACGCCATGCGTGGATAGCGGATCGATGGGCTCAGTTGCCCAGCTTCTTCTGCCGCGCACGCTCGCGCGCAGCGCGCTCGTCATCACGCAGGCTCGGCCAGGCGGCATGCAGGTACTGCAGGCCCGACCACAGGGTCAGCACCGCGGCAATCGCCAGGGTCCAGTCGCCGATGCGGAACACCGGCCAGCCCATCCAGATGTCTTCCACCGGCACGTTGGGGGCCACCGAATACAGCAGGCACAGCAGCGCGACCATCTGCGCGGTGGTCTTGATCTTGCCGATCATCGCCACGCGCACCTTGGCGCGCTGGCCCAGCTCGGCCATCCATTCGCGCAGCGCCGACACCGCGATCTCGCGGCCGACGATCACCGCCGCCCAGAACGCCATCCACGGCGTCGGATGGCCCTGCACGATCAGGAACAGCGCCACTGCCACCATCAGCTTGTCCGCGACCGGATCGAGGAAGGCGCCGAAGGCCGACTCCAGCTGGTAACGGCGTGCAATCCAGCCATCGAGCCAGTCGGTGATCGCGGCCAGGCCGAAGATCGCCGCCGAAGCGAAGTTGGTCCAGGTGTAGGGCAGGTAGAACACCAGCACCAGCACCGGGATCATCACGATCCGCAACAACGTCAGCCAGGTGGGCAGGGTCAACTTCATGCTTGCGTGCTTCTCTCTCTACTCGGCCGCATCGGGCGTGGCCAACCCGTGCAGGTTAGCGTAGATACGTGCCGCGAGGGCGTCATTGATGCCTTCCACCTTGGCGATTTCCGCTTCGCCAGCGGCTTTCAGGCCCACCAGGCCACCGAAATGCTTGAGCAGGCTGGCGCGGCGGCGCGGCCCGATGCCGGGGATATCCTCCAGCTTGCTGGTCATCCGTGCCTTCTGGCGGCGCCCACGGTGGCCGGTGATGGCAAAGCGGTGCGCCTCGTCGCGCACCTGCTGGATGAACTGCAGCGCCGGGTTGGCCGCGCCCGGGCGCAGCTCGCGGCCATCGGGCATCACCAGCGCTTCGTGGCCGGCGCGGCGCTCCACTCCCTTGGCCACGCCCACCAGCAGCACGCCTTCCACGCCCAGGTCGGCCAGTGCGGCCTGCGCCTGCGCCAGCTGCCCTGCGCCGCCGTCGATCAGCAGCACGTCCGGCAGCACGCCCTGCTCTTCCACCGCACGGCGGAAGCGGCGGTCGATGGCCTGGCGCATGGCGGCGTAGTCATCGCCCGGCTCGATGCCGCTGATGTTGAAGCGGCGGTACTGCGCACGCACCGGGCCGGCCGCATCGAACACCACGCACGAGGCCACGGTAGCCTCGCCCAGGGTGTGGCTGATATCGAAACACTCGACCCGCTTGACCGGCTCGGCCAGGCCCAGCATCTCGCGCAGTGCGTCGCTGCGCGCGTGCTGCGCGTTGCGGCTGTTGAGTTCGGTGGCCAGGGTCAGCTGCGCGTTACGGCTGGCCAGTTCCACGTAGCCGGCGCGCTCGCCGCGCACGTTCCACTTCAGCTGCACCTTGCGCTCGGCCGAGGCCGACAGCGCGGCAACCAGCAGGTCGGCATCGGGAATCTCGCGGTCCAGCAGGATCTCGCGCGGCGGCTCGAATTCGATGTAGTACTGCGAAACGAACGCGGCCAGCACTTCCTCCGGGCTTTCCTCGCCGTTGGTGCGCGGGAAGAACGGGCGGGTGCCGAGGTTGCGGCCATCTCGAAAGGCCAGCAGCAGCACGCAGGCCTGCGACCCCTGCATGGCCACCGCCAGCACGTCCAGGTCCGCGGCGCGGCCGTCCACGTACTGCCGGGTCTGCATGCTGCGCAGCGAGGAAATCAGATCGCGCAGGCGCGCGGCCTGCTCGAACTCCAGCGCCTCGCTGGCGGCCTGCATCTGCTCGCCCAGCTCGCGGGTGAGCTCGTCGCTCTTGCCCTCCAGGAACAGCGCGGCGCGGCGCACCGATTCGGCGTACTCGGCAGGCGCTACCAGCTCCACGCACGGCGCGCTGCAACGGCCGATCTGGTACTGCAGGCACGGCCGCGAACGGTTGCGGAACACGCTGTCCTCGCAGCTGCGCAGCTTGAACAGCTTGTGCATCAGGTTCAGCGTTTCGCGTACCGCGGTCACGCCCGGGTACGGCCCGAAATAGCGGCCAGGAATGGCGCGCGGGCCGCGATGCAAGGCAATGCGCGGCCAGTTCTCGCGGGTCAGCAGTACATGCGGGTAGGTCTTGTCGTCGCGCAGCGAAACGTTGTAACGCGGCGATAGGGATTTGATCAGCTGGTTTTCCAGCAGCAGCGCCTCGGCTTCCGAGCGCGTGACGGTCACGTCCATGCGCGCGATCTGCGAGATCATCGACATGATCCGCGCGTTCTTCGGACTGCCGTTGAAGTAGCTGCCAACGCGATTGCGCAGTGCACGGGCCTTGCCCACATACAGCAGGGTGTCGTCGGCGGCGTACATGCGGTACACGCCGGGCGCGGTGCTGAGCTGGGCCGCGAAGGCCTTGCCGTCGAAGGCCGGGGCGGGAACGTCGGTCATTCGCTGATCGGCACTTCGCTGAGCACGCCACTGTCGGGATCGAATCGCAGCACGGCATGGGCGTCGGTCTCGGCAATCCACACCGCCCCGGCCCCCACCGCCAGGCCGGCCGGGCCATGCAGGCGACGCGGCAGCGGTTGGGTCGTCAGTTCGCCTCCGCCGAGGCGCAGCGTGCGCAGGCGACCGTTGCCGGTATCGGCAATCCACAGCAGCGGCGCATCCGGGCTCAGCGCGATGGCCTGCGGGAACTGCAGGCTGGCCTGGGCGCGGGGACCGTCTTCACTGCCGAAGCGCCAGGGCCCCTGCCCGACCAGGGTCTGCACCAGGTCGCCACGCAGCTGAAGCGCGCGGATCGAGGAACCCAGCGCATCGGCCACGTACAGCACCTGCTGCACCACGGCGAGCGCGGTGGGCTGGGCGAAGGCCGCCAGATGGCCGCTGCCATCACGCTCGTCAATGGAGCCGCTGCCGGCGCGCCATTGCAGGCTGCGCTGACCCAGGTGGTAGCTCCAGATGCGGTTGTCGCCGGCCATCGCGATGTGCAGCTGGTTGTCGGCAATGGCCAAGCCGACCGGGTGGTCCAGCGAGACCTGCCGCGGCTGCGCAACCGGACCTTCCACCGGCGCACCGGGACGCCCGTTGCCACACAGGGTGTCGACGGTGCCGGTCAACAGGTTGATGCGGCGCACGGCATGGTTGCCGGTATCGGCCACGTACAGCGAATCGCGCTCCAGCACCAGCGCCTGCGGGCGATGGAATGCCGCTTCGGCAAGGTTGCCATCCATGAAATCGGCGGTACCGAGGCCGAACTGGCGCAGGATGCGGCCACCGTGGCTGCATTCAAGGATGCGGTGGTGGCCACTGTCGGCGATGTACAGGCGCTCGGTGCTGACTGCCAGCCCCAACGGGAAGCGCAGGGCCTGGCGCGGTTCCGGATGCAGTTCGCTGCCCCCGCGCGACGGCGCCGAAGGGGCTCCCTGGCACAGCGCGTTCAAGGCGCGTTCCAGTTCACCGGGGGCCCCCAGCCCGATCAGCCGTTGCTGCTCCCTGCCCTGTGCATCCAGCAGCACCAGGGTCGGCCAGGCGCTGACGCCGAAGCGGCGCCAGCCATCCCAGTCGGCATCCAGCAGCACAGGCATGGCCAGGCCCTGGCGACGCAGCAGTTTCAGTGCAGCGCTGGCGTCACGTTCGAAATCGAAGCGCGGCACCTGCAGCACCAGCGGCTGCAGCTTGCCCGGATGGCGCGACAGCCATTGGCCGAACTCGGCCAGGCGTTGCGCGCTCCAGGCGGAGGCCGCATTGACGAACAGCAGCGCGACCGGCCGGCCGCGCAGTTCGGTCAGGGTGCAGGGGGTGGCGTTGAGCCAGGTGGCGAACTCGGGCAGGTCCGGGACGGGCTGGACGTTCATGATCCGATTATGCCGGAGTCGGCGTCATGCAACAGTCGTGCCACTGCACGTTTTGCAGCATCGTCGACCAGCGACCAGACCTGTTCGAAATGATCGCTCCCGCCGGTGTACGGATCGGGGATCGCGATCCGCCCCTGCGCGCCGGACCAGGGCAGGTACAGCGCCAGCCGTTCGCGCTGGGCCGGCGTGGCGATACGGCCGGCGTCACGCAGGTTGGCCTCGTCGGCACACAGGATCCAGTCGAAACGGTCGAAATCCGCGGCCTGCAGCTGGCGTGCGCGCAGGCTGCCGATGTCCACACCGTGCCCGGCCGCGCAGGCGATCGCACGCCGGTCCGGTGGCTCGCCCACGTGCCAGTCGCCGGTGCCGGCCGAATCCACCTGCACCCGCCCGGCCAGTGGCGAGGCCTCCAGGCGTGCACGCAGCGCACCTTCGGCCATCGGCGAACGGCAGATGTTGCCGAGGCAGACGACCAGCAGTTTCATCGGGCAGCCAGCACCTGAAGAAGCGCTTCGGCGCGCTCCAGGTCCTCGCGCGTGTCGATGCCCGGCGGGAATGGTTCCGGCGAGATCGCCACACTGATCGGGTAGCCCGCCTCCAGCACACGCAGCTGCTCCAGCGATTCGACCTGCTCCAGCTGGCCCGGCGGCATTGCCGCGAACTGCTGCAGGAAACCGGCACGGTAGCCATAGATGCCGATATGGCGCAGCCAGTTGTGACCGGCCGGCAGCGCGTCGCGGCTGCGTGCAAAGCCATCGCGGTGCCAGGCGATCGGCGCGCGGCTGAAGTACATCGCCTCGTTGCGCACGTTGCGCACCAGCTTGACCACGTTCGGGTCGAACAGCGTAGGCGCGTCCTCGACGGCGGTGGCCAAGGTCGACATCGGTGCAGTGCCGTTGGCCAGTACCTCGGCCACGGCGCGGATGCCGGCCGCCGGTGCGAACGGCTCGTCGCCCTGCAGGTTGACCACCACCGTGTCATCGGCCCAGCCGGCAATGCGTGCGCACTCGGCCAGGCGATCGGTGCCGGACGCATGCGACGCAGCGGTCATTGCCACCTTCACCTCGGCCAGCCCGGACAGCGCATCGGCAATGCGCTGATCGTCGGTCGCTACCCAGACCTCCCGGGCGCCGGCCTGCAGCGCGCGGCGCGCCACGTGCAGTACCAGCGGTTCACCACCCAGCAGGCGCAACGGCTTGCCGGGCAGCCGCGAGGCGGCATAGCGGGCCGGGATGGCGACGACGAATTCGGTCATGGGGCGGTACTCGGCAGGCTCGTTACAAGGGGAATGCGGCCGGCGGCGCGTGAATGCAAGCGCCGCTGCGCCGCTCAGTTCGGTCGCAGCTTGTCCAGGCGGTCAGTCAGCGCCACCCAGAACGCGGCGGGCAACTCGGCGCGCAGCGGAACCGCGTAGTGCCAGTCGTTGCCGAACGCCCGGCATTTCACCGCATCCTTTTCGGTCATCAGTACCGGCAACTGGCTGCCGAAGGACAGGTCCTGCGGCTGATAGGCCTGGTGGTCGGCGAACGCATGCGGCACGACGCCGATGCCACGCGCGCGCAGCATGTCGAAGAAGCGCTGCGGATGGGCGATGCCGGCCACCGCATGCACGCGCTGGCCCTTGAAGTACGCCAGCGGGCGCGCGCGGCCACCGGCCAGCGGCTGCGCACTGTCGATGTGCAGGGCCATTGGCCACTGGCCGAAGCCACAGGCCTGTGCCGCGGTCTCCTCATCGGCCTGGCCGAGATTGACCACGCGGAAATCGCACTCGCTGGCGCGGCTGACCGGCTCGCGCAGCGGCCCGGCCGGAATCATCCGGCCATTGCCATAGCGACGCTGCGCATCGACCACTTCGATCTCGATGTCGCGCGCCAGCCGGTAATGCTGCAGGCCGTCATCGCAGACGATCACATCGCAGCCAGCCTCGATCAGCGCCCTGCCGGCAGCAACACGATCACTGTCCACGCGTACCGGCACGCCGGTCTTCCAGGCGATCAGCACCGGCTCGTCACCGCCCTTGGCGGTCGGCGTATCGGCCTTTACCCACAGTGGCGTGTCGGCATCCTCGCGCCCGTAACCGCGGCTGGCCACGCCCGGCTTCCAGCCGGCGGCACGCAGGCGCTCCACCAGTGCGATGGTCAGCGGCGTCTTGCCAGTGCCACCGGCGGTGATGTTGCCAACCACGATGACCGGCACCGGCAGCGTGTAACGCTTGCGCCAGCCACGCCGATAGGCGCGCCGGCGCAGCGCGGTGACGCCGACGTACAGCGGTGCCAGCAGGCGCATCGCCCACGGAACCGGGCTGCCGTCGTACCAGTACGCCGGGGTCTGGGTACCCTTGCCGGCCATCAGTCCTGCCTTTCGCGGAACTGCATGCTGTGCAGATGCTGGTACAGGCCGCCCAGCTCGAGCAGCTCCTTGTGGGTGCCGCGTTCAACGATGCGGCCATGGTCCATCACCAGCACCTGGTCGGCATGCTCGATGGTCGACAGCCGGTGCGCGATGACCAGCGTGGTGCGTTCGGGCATCAGGCGCTGCAGCGCGTCCTGCACCAGGCGCTCGGATTCGTTGTCCAGCGCCGCAGTGGCTTCGTCGAGGATAAGGATCGGGGCGTCGCGCAGGATCGCGCGGGCGATCGCCAGGCGCTGGCGCTGGCCACCGGACAGCAGCGCGCCGTTCTCGCCTACCGGCGTCTGCAGCTGCTGCGGCATCCGCGCGATGAACTCCCAGGCGTTGGCGGCCTCGGCCGCCGCACGGATCTGCTCGTCGGTCGCTTCCATGCCATAGGCGATGTTGGCGGCGATGGTGTCATCGAACAGCATCACCTTCTGCCCGACGATCGCCACCTGCCGGCGCAGGTCAGCCAGCGGATAGTCATCCAGCGCCACGCCATCGAGGGTGATGACGCCGCCACTGGGCTCGTAGAAGCGTGGCACCAGCCGGATCAGGCTGGTCTTGCCGCTGCCGGAACGGCCGACAATGGCCGTCACCGTACCCGGCCTGGCAACGAAACTGATGTCGTCCAGGGCGACGCCACTGTCTTCGCGGTAGCGCAGCATGACGTGGTCGAACGCCAGTTCGCCACGCACGCGTTGCACGCGGTGCTGGCCTTCGTCGCGCTCCACCGGCATGTCGAGGATGCCGAACAGGCGCTCGGCGGCGGACACGCCGCGCGAAATCGAGGTCTGCACGCTGGTCAGGCGCCGCAGCGAAGGAATGATCGCCATCATCGAGGTCATCAGGCCCATGAACTGGCCGGCATTGAGGCGGCCGGCCAGGGCTTCGCGGGTCGACACCCAGACGATCACCGCCAGCGCCAGTGCGGCCAGGAACTGCACCACGCTGGACGCCGCCGCGCGGGTGACCTCGACCTTCATGTTCAGCGCCAGCATGCGGTTGGCCAGGCGCGAGTAGCGCGAGATCTCATGCTGCTGGGTGCCGTGCACCTTCACTTCCTGCTGCGCCGCCAAGGACTGCTCGGCGGTCTGCGCCATCGTGCCCATGCCGTCCTGGATGCCGCGGCTGATGCGACGATAGCGCTTGCCCACGTAGGACACGATGGCACCGATCAGCGGCACCACCAGCAGCATCGCCAGGGTTACCTTGACGCTCATCTGCAGCATCACCGCCAGCATCGCGATGATGGTGAGGGTATCGGCCACCACGGTCTTCAGCGCGTCGGCGCTGGCCTGGGTGACCTGCTCGGTATCGAAGTTCAGGCGGCTGACCATCACCGGCGTTGCTTCGGTGTCGAAGTGCGACGACGGCAGGTGCAGGTACTTCTGCAGCACCTGCTCACGCAGGTCGCGGACCACGCTGCGGCCGGTCTTGGCCAGCGTATAGTCGCTGACCCAGGTGGCCACGCTGCGCATCAGGAACAGGCCGAGGATGGTCAGCGGCAGGACCACGGCCGCGCGCGGCTGCGGATCGACAAACCCCTCGTTGACCAGCGGCTCCATCAGCTTGGTGAAGTGATAGCCGGCCAGGGCTTCGACCACCATGGCGATGACCGCGCCCACCATGAACACCCAGTAGGTGCGGGTGTAGCCCAGCAGACGTTTGTAGATCGGCCACACCGGCGCGTGATGGGAACTCATGGACGCACCTCTGGCGCAGTTGCAATGGCGATACGACGGAAACCGAGCTGACCGAGCGCGTCCTGCGCAGTCACCACGGCCTGGTAGGGGGTGCGTGCGTCGGCGCGCAGCAGCACCGGCTGGCTGCGATCGCTGCCGGCGACCGATGCGATGGTCTGCTTGACCGACTCGACATCGCTGCGCAGCACTTCCTGGTCATTGATGAAATAGCGGCCTTCGGCGTTGATCAGCACGCTGAGCGAGCGCGGCGGCTCGTTGCTGGGCTGCTGGCTGGCGGTCGGCAGCTGCACCTGCAGCGTCGAGCGCGCATCGAAGGTGGTGGTGACCACGAAGAAGATGATCAGCACCAGGATGACGTCGATCAGCGGCACCAGATCGATATGCGGCTCATCCTG
>NZ_JAOBZT010000056.1:0-29549 GCF_029839005.1 Stenotrophomonas sp. GD03958
GGTCGCCGCATCCATGCGGCTCACGCCCCCAGCCGACCCACCCTCCCGGCCACGGACAATTTCCTGCGCACCGCGGGAAGATCAAAAGAAAAAATCAAAAGCAAAAGCCGGTTCTTCAGGCATTCGTGTCGACCAAGGTCGACACCTACCAAAGCAGAACGCCGTTCCGACCGATCGCGGCAATCTGTCGGAGGTGGGGCGGTGCGGGTTGGCAGGACCGTTGGCGCCATGGATGGCGCCATCGAGCCCCCATGGATGGGTTCACGGCATGTCCTGCCAACCCACACCGCCCCGCCCAACCCTCAGAAAACCACCGCCGGCTGTTGCGGTTGATGTTGCTTCGGCGGTTGCCTTGGCCTTCAGCGGGTGCAGGGCTGCAAGCCCTGCCGGAATCCAACACCCCTCAGCAGGCCTCCGCCACCACAGTGCGCGGACGCCCCAGCCATGCCAGCAGCAGGCCCGACGCGGCCAGCAGGCCACCGGCCACCGGAATCGCGGCGTAGCCCAGTCCCGAGCTGATCACCGCACCACCCAGCGCAGCACCTACCGCATTGCCCAGGTTGAATGCACCCACGTTGATCGACGACGCCAGGCCCGGCGCCTCGCTGGCCACCTGCATCACCCGGATCTGCAGCGGCGGCACAAGGGCGAAGGTCGCCGCGCCGAACAGCAGTACACCCAGCGCCGCGGTAGCGTGGCTCATGAAAGCCAGCGGCAGCACGAACATCAGCACCGCCAGGGCAGCCAGCAGGATACGGGTGGCGCCATCGAGCGACCAGTCGGCCATGCGCCCACCGATGCCGTTGCCGAGGGTGAAGCCGATGCCGATCAGCGCCAGCGAGATCGCGATGAAGGTATTGGAGGCGCCGGTCAATTCGGTCAGCACCGGTGCGACGTAGGTATAGAGGGTGAACATGGCACCGGCGCCGAGCACGGTGGTGGCCATCGCCAGCAGCACCGGCGGCTGCAGGATCGCCTTCAGTTCGCGGCGCACGTCCGGGCGCGGCCCCGGTGCAGATGCCGGCAGCGCGAAGCCCAACGCAGTGATCGCGACCAGGCCCAGCGCCGCAGTACCGGCGAAGGACAGGCGCCAGCCCAGCTGCTGGCCGACCCAGGTCGCCAGCGGCACGCCGCCGATGTTGGCGATGGTCAGGCCCATGAACATGGTGGCCACGGCCGCAGCCTGCTTTTCCTTCGGCACCAAGCTCGCAGCGACCACCGCACCGATGCCGAAGAAGGCACCGTGGTTGAGGCTGGTGACCAGGCGCGACAGCAGCAGCATCCCGTAGTTCGGCGCCAGCGCAGACAACAGATTGCCGGCGACGAAGATCGACATCAGCAGCATCAGCGCGGTGCGCTTGCCGAAACGGCCCATCAGCAGGGTCATCACCGGCGCGCCCAGCATCACGCCCACGGCGTAGGCGGTGATCAGCATGCCGGCGGTGGGGATGCCAACCCCCACGCCGTCGGCGATGACCGGCAACAGGCCCATCGGGGCAAATTCGGTGGTTCCAATGGCGAAGGCGCCAACGGCAAGCGCCAGCAAGGCGGCTCTGGAATTCATGGGGGTTTCCTGGGGGGCGGGAATCGGGAGTGCGTAGCCTGCGCCCTTTGCTGCGCCGGATTAAGCCTCGCCCCGGGAAAACACTGTTGATCCTGATTCACAAGTGGAGGCCTGAACGCAGCCAAAAGTGCAAAAACCGCAGTGCCGTTGCAGAGCCAACCTCCCCCACAACGCAGAACCCCCGGCATGCCGGGGGTTCTGAGGGACTCACACGCCTGTGGCGCGCTTACCAGTTGCCGGCACCCGGCACGTTGTGCTCGCGGGCGCGGCGGCGCATCAGCAGATTCAGCCACTCCACCAGCACCGAGAAGCCCATCGCGGCGTAGATGTAGGGCTTGGGCACGTGCACGTCCAGGCCGTCCAGGATCAGCACCGCACCGATCATCAGGATGAAGGCCAGGGCCAGCATCTTCACGGTCGGGTTGGCATCGATGAAGCGGCCCAGCGGGTTGGCGGCCAGCAGCATCACCATCACCGACAGCAGGATCGCGGCGACCATCACCGGGATGTGGTCGGCGATGCCGACGGCGGTGATCACCGAGTCCAGCGAGAACACGATGTCGATCACCGCGATCTGCGCGATCACGTAGCCGAACACGGCCGAGGCCTTGGTGGTGCTGGGATCTTCATCCTCGCCGCCGCTGATCAGCTCCTTGATCTCCATGCAGCCCTTGATGATCAGGAACAGGCCACCAACGATCAGCACCAGATCGCGGATGGAGATGCCCATGCCGGCCACGGTGAACAGGTTGGCCGCCATGTGCGCCAGGTAGGCCAGCGACACCAGCAGCGCGATGCGGGTGATGCAGGCCACCGCGATGCCGAGCTTGCGGGCGAACGGGCGACGCTCTTCCGGCAGCTTGCTGACCGCGATGGAAATGAACACCAGGTTGTCGATGCCGAGCACGATTTCCAGCGCGCTGAGCGTGAACAGGGTTACCCAGGCATTGGGGTCGGCGAGGAACTCAAAGGACATGGAAACTCTTCAAGGCAGTGGGGGAATGGGGTTTCAGCCGTAGTTGCCGGCCAGCGCGTGCGGAACCACGACCAGCGCCCAGCACAGCAGCACGTTCATCATCAGCACGAAGACCGCCGCCGAGCCCATGTCCTTGGCGCGGCCGGCCAGTTCATGGATCTCGCTGCCGTAACGTTCGATCACCGCTTCGATGGCCGAGTTGGCCAGCTCCATCGCAAGCACCAGCAGCATCGAGCCGATCAGCAGCGCGCGTTCGACCGGCGTCTGGCCCAGCCAGATCGCGAGCGGCGTCAGCAGGATCAGCAGGTAGACCTCCAGCCGGAACGACGACTCGTGCAGCCAGGCAGCGCGCAGGCCCTGCCAGGACCAGCGGGCGGCCTGGAAGATGCGGCGCGGGCCGCGCGGCAGATGGCCGAACTGATCAGCCACGGGGCGAACATCCAGCAACAGGGACGCGGCGCAGCGACCGCTCAGACGCACGGCAGGGGATCATGGGCGCACAGGAATAGGCAGATGGCCGCCATTTTGCCACAAGGCCGCCCGCCGCCGCCCGGCACCGGCCCGGTGAACGGACTGCCAGGGGCAAGCTTCGACCTGCCCCAGCTTCTATCATGGTCGTCCCTACCCTGCCGGAGCGCCTGATGTCCCATCGCCGTACCTGCCTGCTGATGCTGGGCCTGCTGACCGCCGCCCCCCTTGCCCAGGCCCTGGGCCCGGCCAAGTCACCGCGGGTACCCGAACAGGTCTCCAACGTGGCCTGGGCCAGCGACATGGCCCACTTCGCCAGCGCCGACCAGGCCAGCCCGCCGCCGCGTGGCGGTATCGAGTTCATCGGCAGCTCCTCGATCCGCATGTGGGAGAGCCTGGCCACCGACTTCCCCGGCCAGCCGGTGTTCAACCGCGGCTTCGGGGGTTCGGAAGTGCGTGACAGCACCTGGTATGCCGATCGCATCGTGGTGCCGTATGCACCGTGCAAGGTGTTCTTCTACGCGGGCGACAACGACCTCAACAGCGGCCGCAGCGCCGTGCAGGTGCGCGACGATGTGGTTGCCTTCGTGCAGCGCGTGCATCGCGACCTGCCGAAGACCCGGGTCGAGTACCTGTCGATCAAGCCGAGCCCGTCGCGTGCGCATCTGCTGCCGGCGATCACCGAGGCCAATACGCTGATCAAGGCCGCCCTGGCCACGCTGCCCAACACGGGCTTCACCGACATCTACACGCCGATGCTGGGCACCGATGGCCAGCCGGATGCAACGCTGTTCCGCGAGGACATGCTGCACATGACCCCGGCCGGCTATGCGATCTGGACCAAGGCGCTGGCGCCGAAGGTCAACTGCAACTGAGGCCGACGTGCGCCGGAGGGCGCCAGCGCACGCCCTCGGGTAGATGCCAACCTTGGTTGGCATGGGGCACCGGCGTGAATCCTGCTGAAAGCGCCGACCAAGGTCGGCAACTACCGGGCGGCAGGCGCAGCGTCAGCGGAAGATGACCGTGGCCTCCGTGCCCTGCCCTGGCTCGCTGGCCAGCCTGACCTTCCAGCCGAAGCGGTCGCACAGCCGGCGCACGATCGACAGGCCCAGGCCGGTGCCCTGCGGGCGGCTCGGCTCGGCGCGGTAGAACGGTTCGAAGGCCCGCGACAGGGCGTCGGCAGACATGCCGATACCGGTATCGCGCACTACCACCCGGTCGTTGTGCACATGCACGTCGATGCGCCCCTCGTCGGTGTAGCTGCAGGCATTGCGCACCAGGTTACTGATCACCACCTGCAGCACCCGCGGCGGCGCATGCAACTGCACCGGGCCGTCGCTGTGCAGGTGCACCGACACCGGGCGAGACCCCAGCAGTTCGTTGGCATTGTCCACCTCGTAGCGGACGATGTCGTTGACGTCGAACAGCTCGATCTGCGGTTCGACATCGGCCTCGCGGGCCAGGATCAGGAACGCATCGATCACCGCCTCCATGTCGCGGCCAGCCCGCTGGATGCGCTGCAGGCTGCGGCGCAGGCGCGGCTGCAGGGTTTCATCGCCAAGGGCCATGTCGCTGGCGACGCGGATGACGGTCAGCGGTGTGCGCAGTTCATGGCTGGCGTCGCGGGTGAAATTGCGCTCGCGCGCCACATGCGCGCTGACCCGGTTGGCCAGCGAATGCAGTGCGGCCGCCAGCTGGCGGGTCTCGCCCTGCATGTCCGCCGGCAGCTTGTTCGGCTCCAGATCGGCCGCTTCGGGGTGGCCCGGGTCCCAGCGCGAGACGCGCCGTGCCAGCCAGTTCACCGGCGACACCAGGCGCTTGGAAGCCCGATAGGTCACCCAGCTGGCGCCATACACCGCCAACAGGGTCAGCAGCACCGGCACGATGCCGAACCAGAACGCCAGCATCTCCGCACGCGAACGCAGGAACACCAGGTACAGGCGACCGGCGGGGCGCACATCGACCAGCACCAGCTGGTCATCCTGAGGCAGTTCGTGGAAGCCGGGCTCCAGGTTGCGCAGGTTGGCCGGCAATGACAGCGCCGACTGCCCGCTTTCCAGCAGGTAGCCGCGGATGTTCTGGGTGTTGGGCGGCGGCTGCACCGGCGACGCCTCATGCAGCGTCCAGTAATAGGCCGCTTCCTCGCGCAGGGCGGCGCCGACCAGGCTGTGCTTGATCACCAGCGACACCAGCCAGGCACCGAGCAGGATGCCCAGGCTGGCCAGGACTGCCTGCAGGATGAAGGCGATACGGATCTTGCGCGGCAGGCCGTGCGGCATTGCGGGGTCCCGGTCAGAGCGCTGCGATTATAGGCAGCGCGCTGCGCCGTAGTCGTGCACGGACGCTGACCGGCGGCAGCGCCGGCCGGTCATCCGTGCCCGATGCGGGGTCGTTGCCCGGCCGGGCCTGATGCTGCACCGGCCCGGCCCCGATCAGGCCATCGGCTGTGCGATATCGGCAATGCGGTAGCCGGCGCTCTGCACGGTGTGCAGCAGCGGACGGTCGAACGGCTTGTCGATGATCTTGCGCAGGTTGTACAGATGGCTGCGCAGCGTGTCCGAGTCCGGCAGGCCATTGCCCCAGATCTCGCGTTCGATCTCCTGGCGGGTGACCACGCGCGGCGATTCGCGCATCAGGATGGTCAGCAGGCGCAGGCCGATCGGCGACAGCTGCAGCTCGGTACCGGCACGGGTGGCCCGCATGCTGACCGGATCGAGCACCAGGTCGGCGACCTTCAGCACCTCCGAACCCACCTGGCGACGTTCGCGGCGGATCAGCGCGCGCAGGCGGGCTTCCAGCTCCTGGATCGCGAACGGCTTGGTCAGGTAGTCATCGGCGCCGAACCCGAGGCCGGTGAGCTTGTCGTCCAGCGTGTCGCGTGCCGTTAGCATCAGCACCGGGGTGGACTTGCGCGCATCGTTGCGCAGGCGGCGGCACACTTCGATGCCATCCAGGCGCGGCAGCATCAAGTCGAGCACCACGACGTCATAGCTGTTCTCCGCCGCAAGGCGGTAGCCATCCAGGCCGTCCTGTGCATAGTCGACTTCGAAGCCGCGACCTTCCAGGTATTCGCCGATCATCTCGGAGATGTTGCGGTTGTCTTCGACCACCAGCACCAAGCCGGAGGTCTCCTTCGTCTGACGCATGTGATTCCCTCTAACTTCAGCTTTGTGAAACATGCCGGATCGACGGTGGACGCGATGTGAAGTTCCGTCAAGAGGTACACAAACGGTTCAGAGGAGCGGCCTGAGCAGCGGCCAGACGTTGTCCAGCAGCTTCGCCTGCGCCTCTGCGGTCGGGTGCAGGCCGTCGGCCTGCATCATGCCCGGCTGCAGGGCCACGCCTTCCAGCAGGAAGGGCAGCAGCGGCACCTCGTACTGCGTGGCCAGCGCCTTGTAGGCCGCAGCCAGGCGCTGGCGATAGGCCGGCCCGTAGTTGGGCGGTACGTCGATGCCCAGCAGCAATACCTTCGCGCCGGCCTTCTGGCTGGCCTGCACCATCTTTTCCAGGTTGCCCTGCACCTGCGCCGGGGTCAGCCCACGCAATGCGTCATTGCCGCCCAGCGCGATCACCACCACCGTCGGCTTTTCCTTCGCCAGCAGGCCCGGCAGGCGGGTCAGCGCGCCGGCGGTGGTCTCCCCGCTCATGCTGGCGTTGACGATGCGCGCCGGGGTTTTCGACTGCTGCCTGACCCGCTGTTGCAGCAGGCTGACCCAGCCGGCGTCGGCAGGGATATTGTGGGCGGCACTGAGGCTGTCGCCGAGCACCAGCACGGTGGGGGCCGGACCTTTGGCACAGGCCAGCCCCGGCAACAGCAGGAACCCTAGCAGCAGCACCACCATCGCGCCGGCTCGCCGGCTCCATCCCGTCTTGCGCATTGGAGTCTCCTCATCGACAGCCTGTCCCCCCGCAGCGCGCCCGTCGCCATCGCCGTCGACCAGGTCGGCAAATCCGTGCAGGGCCCGGAGGGTGAAGTCCACATACTGGACAACATCACCCTGACCGTCCATGAAGGCACCAGCGCGGCCATCGTCGGCGCCTCCGGTTCGGGCAAGACCACCCTGCTCGGCCTGCTGGCCGGGCTGGACCTGCCCAGCCGCGGCCGCATTGCGCTGTCGGGCCAGGACCTGGGCGACCTCGATGAAGAAGCGCGGGCCCAGCTGCGCGCGCGTGAGGTTGGCTTCGTGTTCCAGAGCTTCCACCTGCTACCGGCGCTGACCGCCGCCGAAAACGTCGCGTTGCCACTGGAACTGGCCGGGCGCGAAGACCGTGCGCGGGTCGATGAAGTGCTGGCCCAGGTCGGGCTGGCCCATCGGGCCCGCCACTATCCGCGCCAGTTGTCGGGCGGCGAGCAGCAGCGCGTGGCATTGGCGCGTGCGTTCGTCACCCGCCCGCGCATCCTGTTCGCCGACGAACCGACCGGCTCGCTCGACCATGCCACCGGCCAGCACATCAGCGACCTGCTGTTCGAACTCAACGCCGGCAGTGGCACCACCCTCGTCCTGGTCACCCACGACCTGCGCCTGGCCCAGCGGTGCCAGTACATCCACCGCATCGATGATGGCCGCCTGCTGCCGGTCGAGCGCGGGGCGCAGGCATGAACCTGCTGCGGCATGCGTGGCGCGCGCTGCGCCGCGAGGCGCTGGCCGGCGACCTGCTGACCGTGTTCGCCGCACTGGTGCTGGGCGTGGCGGTGATGACCGCGGTGGGCACGCTGGTGAACCGGGTCAACCTGGCGCTGACCGGCAGCGCGGCGGAAATGCTCGGCGGCGACCTTGGCATCGCCGGGCGCGATGACCCGCCGCAGGCATTCGCCGACGAGGCGCAACGGCGTGGACTGGCCTACACCCGCATCGCCAGCTTCGGCAGCGTGCTGTTCAACGGCGATGCCAGCCAGATGGCCAGCATCAAGGCGGTGCAGGCGGGCTATCCGCTGCGCGGCTCGCTGCGGGTTCGGGCCACGCCCGGCGGGGCGCTGATCGCAGACGCCGGCATGCCGCCCAAGGGCCAGGCTTATGCCGACCCACGCCTGCTGCAGGGGTTGGGGCTGAAGGCCGGCGATGATCTCGAGTTCGGCGCTGGCACGCTGCGCATCGCCGGCATCATCGAGGCCGAGCCGGATACCGGTGGCGACCTGCTGACGCTCTCCCCCACCCTGCTGGTCAACCGCGCCGATGTGGAGGGCACCGGACTGCTCGGCCCTGGCAGCCGCATCAACTACCGGCTGATGTTTGCAGGACCGGCAGGACAGGTCGCGTCCCTGCGCGAGTGGCTGCTGCCGCAGGTGAAAGGCCTGCGCCTGCTGAGCGTGGACGACACCCAGCGCGGCGTGCGCCAGGCATTCGATCTGGCCGGGCGCTTCCTCGGCCTGAGCGCGCTGCTGGCGGTGCTGCTGGCCGGTGTGGCCACCGCGCTGGCGGCCAACCGCTTCGCGCTGCGCCGCATCGACCAGGTCGCGATCCTGCGCTGCCTGGGCGCGCGCCAGCGCGACATCCTGCTGGGCCTGGCGCTGCAGCTGCTGATGCTGGCGGTGCCGGCCTGCGCGCTCGGCATCGGCCTGGGCATGGCCGCGCAGGAAGGCCTGGTGCAGGTGCTGGGCAGCCTGGTGCCGCAGCGCCTTCCGCTGCCGGAAGCGATGCCGGCACTGACCGGCGCGGGCATTGGCCTGTTGCTGCTGTTCGGCTTCGGCCTGCCGCCGCTGCTGCGCCTGCGCGGGGTACCGCCGATGCGCGTGCTCAACCGTTCCTTCGCCGCCCTGCCGCCGGCGTCGTTGCTGGCCTATGTGGCGGCGCTGGCGGCCAGCCTGCTGCTGGCGGTGCAGGTCACCGACGACCTGAAACTGGCGCTGTGGGTGCTCGGCGGCCTGGCCGCGCTGGCGCTGGCGGCCGGTGCGGTCGGCTTCGTGCTGCTGCAGCTGCTGCGCGGCCTGCAGCACCGCCTGCATGGCCACTGGCGGCTCGGCCTGGCCGCGCTGACCCGGCGCCGGATGCTGGCAGTGATGCAGCTGGTCGGGCTGTCGCTGTCGTTGTGCGCGCTGTTGCTGCTGGCGGTGACCGGCCCCGGCCTGCTGCAGCAGTGGCGCGAGCGCCTGCCTGCGGATACGCCGAACTACTTCCTGATCAACATCCAGCCCGAGCAACGCGACAGTGTGCTAGCCGCATTGCGTGGACTGGGCGCCGGCGACGCCAGCATCGAGCCGATGGCGACCGGCCGCCTGATCGCGATCAACGGCAAGCCGCCGTTGCGCGTGGACCGCGAGCCCGGTCAGGACGGGCAACCGGCGCAGGGCGGCCAGCGCGATGACGATGACGAGAACCGGCCGCTGAATTTCAGCTGGCGCAGCAGCTTCCCACCCGCCAATACGCTGATGAACGGCACCTTCTGGACGCCCGACAGCACGGCGCCAGAGGCGTCGGTTGAAATCGGCTGGGCCAAGCGCTACGGCGTGTATCCGGGCGACCGCATCACCATTGCAGTCGGCGAGCAGCAGCGCGAGTTCACCGTCACCAGCATCCGCAAGGCCGACTGGAACACGTTCCGGCCGAATTTCTTCGTGCTGTTGAACCCCAACGCGGTGGGCGATACGCCGCACAACCTGCTGTCGGCCTTCCATCTGCCGTCCGGCAACGCGGCCGGGCTGGGCGAGCTGGTCCGCGCGCAGCCGAACCTGTCGCTGCTAGACGTGGACGCGGTGATCTCGCAGGTGCGCGACGTGATGGAGCGCGTGGCGCAGGCGGTGCAACTGGTGATGGTGTTCAGCCTGCTGGCCGGCGTGCTGGTGCTGCTGGCCGCACTGCAGGCCACGGCGGGCGAGCGCCGCTACGACAGCGCGGTGCTGCGCACGCTGGGCGCGACCCGGCGCCAGCTGCGTGGCGCGGTGCTCGTGGAGTTCGGCGCACTGGGCACGCTGGCCGCGTTGCTCGCGGTGGGCGCGGCAGCCGTCATCGGCGTGGCAGTCTCGCAGAAGGTGTTCGAGCTGCCGTTGCTGCCGCCGTGGCCGGGCCTGCTGATCGGCGGCGTGGTCGGCATCGGGCTGAGCCTGCTGGCAGGCTGGTGGGGTACGCGGGCGATCCTGCATACGCCACCGGCATTGGCGCTGCGTGAGGCCTGAGGCGGCGCCGGACCGGGGCGCGTGCCAAGCAAGCTCGGCACCTACCAAGTGCACATGACGGCGTTGCCAGTGTTCAAGGAACAAGCACATCCACGCATGGCGTGGCTCTACTGGGCCTTTTCCACGTACTTGGCGAACACGTCGTCAATCTGCTTGTCCTTCACCTTATTGCCGGACTGGATCTCTTCGGCCTGGGTGAACAGCGGGATGATCATCGCCATGCCGTCGATCCTGGTCTTCAGGTGCACGCCCGGCGCCTGGGTCAGGAAACCATCCCAACGCTGGCGCACCTTGGCCCAGTAACCGGCGGTGGCCTTCCAGTAGTTGCGCGCCGGGGTGAAGTCGACCTCGGTGGTCTTCACGTAGTCGTTGAAGCCGAACTCGCGTGCGATCTCCACCTGGCTGCCATCGGCGTTGCGCTGCACCTTGGTGTTGAACTGCTCGTGGGTCCAGCCATTGGGCGTGAGCGTGTGCCGGTTGACCACGGCCAGCGCGTTGTAGTCGCTGCGCTTGGTGTACTCACGGCGCGGCAGCGGGCGCCAGCTCAGATCGCTGGTCCAGCTCGGCACGTTGTTGGTGTAGGTCCAGGTGCCGGTGCCGCAGTAGCGCGGTGCGTCGCTCACTTCGTACACGCACTGGGTCCAGGCGCCCTGGTTCACCGCCGACGGAATACTGCGCACCTTCCAGGTCTGGTCGGCGCTGAACTCGAAACGGTTCGGTGCTTCGTACACCCAGTCCTGGCGCCAGTGCTTGGTGATGTGGCCGCTCTTTTCATCCAGCAGCAGGTGCTGCAGCACGATGCGCTTCGGGGTGTCCTCGACCACGATGACCACTTCGCTGCCGCCGCTGCGCATCGCCGGTGCACGCTCGTAGCCCGGCTTCAGCAGCACGGTCTCGTCGAAGGCGAAGTCCACGGTGTACTCACCCTGCATGGCGAGGATGCTGTCGTGGTCGCGGGCGATGTCGGAGGGCTGCGCGCTGGCCACGCCGCTGGCGGCGAGCAGCAGCATGGCGCTGGCTGTCTGGAGCTTCATCGGGATCTTCCTTCGGGGTTGCAGATTCATTGAGGGGCCATCCGTGGCCAACGGGCGTTCCATCAGGAGAGGGTCACAGGCGGATCAGCGGCAGGTCGCCGGGGATCTGGGGCGCCGGACGCCGGGCGGCGTCGGCACAGCAACAGTCGTCGATCACCAGCTCGCCTTCAGCACCTTCCAGGCGTGCGATGCGGCGCGCGGTGGCCGCGCCCAGCGAGGACAGGGTCGACAGGCTGGCGGCCAGCGTGCGTCCGTCGTCGGCGGCATGCAGGCGCAGCGCGCACAGGCGCCAGCGCTGGCCGCCAAGATGGCCGGCCAGGCGCCGCCACAGGCGTTCGCCAACGCTCGCCTCGCTGTCGTGTTCCGGTCCCGGCGGCAGCGGCGCGACCAGACGGTCCCAGGCCAGGAAATCGCTGTCGGGCAGCAGGTACAGGCGCCACACGCAGCGGCCGCGGCCATCAAGGAAGCACAGGCTTTCGCGCAGGCCCTCGCTGTCCACGCCCTGGCAGGCGTGTACGCGTACGGCCTGGCGCCAGCCGCCCAGCTCGTTGCCGTCGGCGTGGTACAGGCACAACACAGTGCCGAGCGTGGCCAGCTGTGCCGGGGTCGGCCAGGCCGCGCTGTTCGGCGCGGCGATGGAGTCATTCCTGCGTGCGGACAAGGCTCGGCTCATGAGATCACCAGGAAACGGCAAGGCTGGCGGAGAAGGTGCGGCCCGGGCTGCTGAACCGATCGCTCAGTGCGCGATCGGTGATCAGGCTCGGGGTGATCGACGACCATTCGATGTAGCGCTTGTCGGCCAGGTTGAACACGCCGACATTGAAGGTGGCACCCGGCGCGAAGTTCCAGTGCGCCATCAGGTCCAGCACGCCGTAGCCGGCCGGCTGGTAGACGAACGGCGCCGGTGCGTTCGGATTGGTCTGCGCCGCAGGCGGCGGCAGGCGCTTCTTGCGCTGCACGAAGGTACCGGCCAGTTCGACGCCCCAGGTATCGGCGTCGTACATCAGGCCCAGCGTGCCACGCAGCGGATCGACCGAGGCCAGCGGTTCGTCATCGGTCCGGTTGTCACCACGCGACCATGCCAACGCACTGCGCAGCGCCCAGCCCTTCAGCGCCGGGCTGAGTTCGCCGAACTCGATGCCGGCCTTCATTTCCGCGCCATAGATGCGCGCGTCGGCGATGTTCTGCGACTGGAACACGGTCAAACCCTGTGCGTTGCGACCGGTATCGACGTTGGACTGGATGAAATCCTTGTAGTCGTTGTAGTAGCCGCTGACGCTGACGTACGCCGCCGGCGCGATGAAGCGCAGGCCCAGTTCGTAGCCGTCGCTGGTTTCGGGCTTCAGGTCCGGATTGGCGATGGCGGTATAGCGGAAGGCGACATTGGTCAGGCCGATGTTGACGTCGTTGTACGGCGGCGAACGGAAGCCACGCGCATAACCGGCGAACAGCGACCATTCGTCGGTAAAGCGCCAGACCATGCCCAGCTTCGGCGACACGCTGGTCTTCTTCAGCTGCGCCACGGCCGTGGTCGGGTTGTCTTCGGCGAAGATGCTGTCCACTTCCGGCTTCAGCTCGTAGCGGTCCACGCGCACGCCCGGCACCAGCGACAGCCTGCCATCGGCAAAGCGCATCTCATCCTGTGCATACAGGCCCAGCTCGGTAGTCTTGCTGATCGGGAAGTCACGCACCGGGAAGGTGTCCGGCAGCACCGTGTTGCTGACCACGCCAGCCTTGCTGACCTGATAGCCGTCGCGCTTCTGGCGGATCTCGGTACGGGTGCCTTCGAAACCGTAGGTCAATGCGTGCTCGACGCTGCCGGTGGCGAACGCCTTGTTGAACTGCGCCTGCAGGCCATAGGCATGCTGGTCGAAGGAGAACACGCGGTGGCGACGGGTGCCGTCGGTGCGGGTCTCGTCGGTCTGCTGCCGGGTTTCGCTGTTCTGCGCGTACACCTGCCAATGCAGGCTGTCGGCGAACGGCTGGTCCAGCGCATCCATCTCGTGGGCGAAGGAGACGCGGTTGCGCTTCTGGGTGTCGTGGGACTTCATGCCAGTGGCCGCAGCCATCGCGCCGGGGCGCGGTGCAACGCTGGCGATCGCCGACAGCACATTGGTATCGGTGGTGTCTTCGTTGCCTTCCACGGTCAGGCGGAAGCGCTGGTCCTCGCTGGGTGCATAGACCAGTTTGCTGAGCAGGCTGCGGCCGTCGCGATCCTGCGGATTGGACGCGGTGCGGGTGTCGTTGTCGCTGCGAACCGTGCCCTGGTTGTCCGTTTCCTGGCCCTGGTGGTGGTTGACGTTGACCAGGCCGCTCCAGTGGTCGCCACCGAAGGCGGCCGTGGCACCGCCGAGCAGGCCCTTCCACTCACCGTCGTAGCCGAACTTCAGGCCGAAGTAGCTGTTCTTGCCGTCCTTGAGATAGTCGGCCGGGTCTTTGGTCACGAACGCGACCACGCCACCGAGTGCATCGGAGCCGTACAGCGAGCTGGCCGGTCCACGCACGATCTCGGCGCGCTTGAGCGTATCGAGGTCGGTGAAGTTGCGGTTGGAACTGGCGAACGAACCGATGTCGAACCGGGTCGGCATGACGATGCCGTCGGTCTGGATGCGCACGCGGTTGCCGTCCAGGCCACGTATGCGGAAACCATCCAGGCCGAAGCGGGTCGCGCTGCGGGTGACCGACAGGCCCGGCTCGTAGCGCACCAGATCCTTGATGTCCTGCACCAGGTGCCGGTCCATCTGCTCACGGTCGATGACATCCACGGTGGCCGCCACGTCGCTCAGCGCCCGCTCGGTGCGGGTGGCGGTGACCTGCACCCGATCGAATTCGCGCGCATCGGGGGCAGCAGTGGCAGCAGCGTGGGCGGACAGCGGCAGCGCCATCCAGACAGCAAGGCAAAGGGCGGTATGGCGGGTCATCGGGTTCGTTCGGTCAGGCAGGGGAACCCCCGGTTACCGGCGCACCCGGAAGGTGCACGCGGTAGACCGAGGGGGAGAGAGCGGGAGCGGACGGGTCGCCCACCCTGTCGGCGCTGCCGGCAGGAGGGAGGGAGGCGGGCGACCAGACCGCGATTACTTGGTCAGGATCAGCTTGTCGTTGCTGGTGTGCCGCAGGCGATAGAAACGGTCGCCGTGCTGGATCAGGATTTCACGACGGCCCTTGAGCAGGGCTTCGCTGTCGATGACCTCTTCCGGCGGAACGACACGGACCGGACGATCGCGGAGGGTCAGCGTTTCGGGGCGCAGCAGTACAGGTTGAGCATTCATGAGCATCTGGACTCGTGCGAGGGACGAGTTAAATGATAATGATTCTCAGTTGACAATCAACAACCATTCTCAACTTGATTGATTGGATTAATGATCGAATTTTCAGATTCGATAGATCGCATCAATCAAATGGCGACGCATGTGTGTAGAGTCGACTGTACCGAGGCACGGGCCCGAGCCGGCCCGACCGAGGCCCAGGCCCGGTCGACCCCGGCGTTCAGGCAAAGACGGCTTCGACCTGCGCCCAGCCGGCGGCGTCGACCTGTTCCAGCGCTTCCAGTGCCTGCAGGTTCTGCAGCAGCTGGCTGACCCGGCTGGCGCCGAGAATCACGCTGGAGACGTTCGGGTTGCGCAGGCACCAGGCGATGGCCAGCGTGGCCGGGGCCTGGCCCAGCGCGCGTGCCACCTCGCTGAAGCGGCGCACCTGGGCCAGGCGGGCTTCGGCGTCGGCACCCAGCACCAGGTCCTGCAACCACTGCATGCCTTCCCGGCCCAGCCGCGCATCGGCCGGAATGCCCTGGTCGTACTTGCCGGTGAGCAGGCCCGAGGCCAGCGGCGAGAAGATGGTGGTGCCCAGTCCGGCGCCGGCATACAGCGGCGCGTACTCGACCTCGACCCGTTCGCGGTGCAGCAGGTTGTACTGCGGCTGCTCCATCGACGGGCCCTGCAGGTTGCGCGCCTGCGCGATGTCCAGCGCCTGCTGGATCTGCACGGCCGACCACTCCGAGGTCCCCCAGTAGAGGATCTTGCCCTGCCGCACCAGGGTGTCCATGGCATGCACGGTCTCGGCGACCGGCGCGTCCGGATCCGGGCGATGGCAGTAATAAAGGTCCAGGTAGTCCACCCGCAGGCGCTTGAGCGCCGCATGGCAGGCGTCGGTCACATGCTTGCGCGACAGGCCGCGCTGGGTCGGCCGTGGGTCCTTGGCGCTGCCGAAGAACACCTTGCTGGAGACGCAGAAACCGTCGCGCGGCAGGCGCAGGTCGGCGATCACATCGCCCATCACCTGTTCGGCGCGGCCGTTGGCATAGCCCTCGGCATTGTCGAAGAAGTTGACGCCATGATCCCAGGCGGCCGCCACCAGGTTGCGGGCCTCGTCGCGCGGGATCTGGTCACCGAAGGTCACCCAGGCGCCGAAGGACAGGGCGGAAATCGGCAGGCCGGTGGAGCCCAAGCGACGGTATTGCATGCGAATCTCCTGCTGCGGGCCCGCATCCGGGCCGGGATCGAACTCCATTCTACCTGCCGCCGCCGGCCGCAAGCCCTTGCCGTTGCTGGCCCGATCGGTACCGTTGGGTGCGCGCACGCTGCTTTTTCTTGCCCCGGCCCCTGCCCTGCACTAGGCTTCCCGTTTTTCGCGACGCCCCAGGGGAGTCACTCACATGGTCGAAGGTTTGGGCAGGATCGGCTTCGGCCTGTTCGGGTTGGCGGTGCTGATCGGCATCACCTGGTTGTTTTCCAACAACAAGCGTGCAGTTGACTGGAAGCTGGTTGCCACCGGTATCACCCTGCAGATCGCCTTTGCGGCGCTGGTGATCCTGGTGCCGGGCGGGCGCGACGTGTTCGATGCGCTGGGCAAGGGCTTCGTCAAGATCCTCAGCTTCGTCAACGAGGGCTCGGGCTTCATCTTCGGCTCGTTGATGGACACCAAGAACTACGGTTTCATCTTCGCCTTCCAGGTGCTGCCGACCATCATCTTCTTCTCGGCGCTGATGGGGGTGATGTACCACCTCAACGTCATGCAGGCGATCGTGCGCGTGATGGCCTGGTCGATCACCAAGGTGATGCGCGTGTCGGGTGCGGAAACCACCAGCGTCTGCGCCAGCGTCTTCATCGGCCAGACCGAGGCGCCGCTGACCGTTCGCCCGTACATCGCCAGGATGACCCAGTCCGAACTGCTGACCATGATGATCGGCGGCATGGCGCATATCGCCGGCGGCGTGCTGGCGGCCTACGTGGGCATGCTGGGCGGCGGCGATCCGGCGCAGCAGGCTTTCTACGCCAAGCACCTGCTGGCGGCCAGCATCATGGCGGCCCCGGCCACCCTGGTCGTGGCCAAGCTGCTGATTCCGGAAACCGGCACCCCGCTGACCCGCGGCACGGTGAAGATGGAAGTCGAAAAGACCTCCAGCAACATCATCGATGCCGCCGCTGCCGGCGCCGGTGACGGCCTGAAGCTGGCACTGAACATCGGCGCGATGCTGCTGGCCTTCATCGCCCTTATCGCGCTGCTGAACGCGCCGCTGACCTGGGTGGGCGAAGTGACCGGCCTGGCCGCTGCCATCGGCAAGCCGACCAACCTGTCGACCATCTTCGGCTATCTGCTGGCCCCGATCGCCTGGGTGATCGGCACGCCGTGGGCCGACGCCACCACCGTCGGCTCGCTGATCGGCCAGAAGGTCGTGATCAACGAGTTCGTCGCCTACACCGAACTGTCGCAGATCGTGAACGGCCAGATCCCGGGCGTGAGCCTGTCCGCCGAAGGCCGCCTGGTTGCCACTTACGCGCTGTGCGGCTTCGCCAACTTCAGCTCGATCGCGATCCAGATCGGCGGTATCGGTGGCCTGGCGCCGGAGCGCCGCCACGACCTGGCCAAGTTCGGCCTGCGCGCGGTGCTGGGCGGTACCATTGCCACCTTCATGACGGCGACCATCGCCGGCGTGCTGACGCACTTCAGTTGAACCCCTGGTTGAGAAAAGATTTCCTATGAGCAGCAGTGTCGTTGTCGTCGGTTCCTTCAATGTCGATCACGTGTGGCGGTGCGAAACGCTGCCGGCACCGGGTGCGACCATTGCCGGCCGCTACAGCACCGGCCCCGGTGGCAAGGGCTTCAACCAGGCCGTGGCGGCCTGCCGCGCTGGTGCGGACACCCACTTCGTGTGTGCGTTGGGCGATGACGCCGGTGGCGCCACTGCGCGCGAACTGGCTGCGCACGATGGCTTCGAGCTGATCGCCGAGGCCAGCAGCGAGCCGACCGGCACCGCCGGCATCTACGTCGATGCCCGTGGCCGCAACACGATCGTGATCGGCCCCGGCGCCAATGCCGCGCTGGGCACCGATTTCCTGCAACAGCAGCAGGCCCTGCTGGCCGGTGCCAAGGTGGTGCTGGTGCAGCTGGAATCGCCGGTGCAGACCATCGAAGCGGCGCTGGCCACGGCCCGCGAGGCCGGTGTCACCACCGTGCTCAACACCGCGCCGGCCGACGCGCCCTCGACCATCGGCCTGCTCAAGCTGGCCGATGTGATCACCCCGAACGAGACCGAGTTCGCCGCCCTGCTCGGCCGCCATGTCGGTGAGCGCGTGGACGCCAACGACGTCGCCGCGCTGGATGGCGCCAGCCTGCACGCGCTGTGCCGCAAGCTGGTCGGCAACGGTACCGTGGTGGTGACGCTGGGTTCGGTGGGCGTGTTCGTCTCGCACGCCGACGAGAACCTGCGCGGCGACACCCAGCCGTACTACCGCGTCGGTGCCGAACAGGTGCAGGCCATCGACACCACCGGTGCCGGTGATGCCTTCAACGGTGCGCTGGCTGCGTCGCTGGCACAGGTGGCCGATGCACCGTTCGCCCGCCACGTGCGCTTTGCCAACCAGTTCGCCGGTCGCTCGACCGAGAAGGAAGGCGCTGCAGCGGCGATGCCGCGCTTCACCCCGGCCGACGCCGAAGCCAAGTAATTCCACGCCACGCGTGGATGACAAGGCCCGGGTGCACAGGCACCTGGGCCTTTCTTTTGCCCATTTCCCGGCCCCTGCGACCGCCTGTCGCATTGCCCACATCCTGCCCCTCGCCCACCATCCGCGCAGCTTCCTTGCACGGGCAGGACATGGACGGATTCCCCTGGCTGCTGGTCGCGGCCGCCGGCTGTGCCGCTGCGGCGCTGCTGCATATCGGCTGCATCGCCTTCGGCGCCGCGTGGTACAGGTACTTCGGTGCCGGCCAGCGCGTGGTCCGGCTGGCACAGGCCGGGCATTGGTGGCCACCGCTGATGACCGCCGGCATTACGGCCGTGCTGGTGGCCTGGACGCTGTACGCACTGGCCGCTGCGGGCTGGCATTCGCCACTGCCGGCCAGTCGTCTGGTCCTGTCGGGCATCGCCCTGCTGTTGCTGCTGCGCGCCGCGATGGGCTTCGGGCTGGCGCTGCTGCGGCCCCGCTACAACGGCCGGCGCTTCTGGATGGTCAGTTCACTGGTCTGCCTCAGCCTGGGGCTGGCCTTCGCACTGGGTACCCGCCAGGCCTGGCAGCGCCTGGGGTAGCCGCCCACCTTCGCCCGCCCTTGGGGGCGGCGGAAGCAACCGTCAAGCATCTGCTGATGCCGGTACGGCATGAGGTCGGTGCCGATCGGCCTGAACCGGGGCGCAGCCGATACGGCCACGTCGCTGTCGGCGCCCTACAATGGGCGCATGCAGATCGGCCCGTACACCATTGCTCCGAACGTCGTGCTGGCGCCCATGGCCGGCGTCACCGACAAACCCTTCCGCCTGCTGTGCAAACGGCTGGGCGCGGGCCTGGCCGCCTCGGAAATGACCATCAGCGACCCGCGCTTCTGGACCACGCGCAAGTCGATCCACCGCATGGACCATGACGGCGAACCGGCACCGATCAGCGTGCAGATCGCCGGCACCGAGCCGCAGCAGCTGGCCGAGGCCGCGCGCTACAACGTCGACCACGGCGCGCAGATCATCGACATCAACATGGGCTGCCCGGCCAAGAAGGTGTGCAACGCCTGGGCCGGCTCGGCGCTGATGCGCGACGAGCAGTTGGTGGCGCGCATCCTCGAAGCCGTGGTCAACGCGGTGGACGTGCCGGTCACGCTGAAGATCCGCACCGGTTGGGACTGTGACCACCGCAATGGCCCGCTGATCGCGCGCATCGCCGAGGACAGCGGTATCGCTGCACTGGCCGTGCACGGCCGCACCCGCGACCAGCACTACACCGGCCAGGCCGAGTACGCCACCATCGGCGAGATCAAGGCCGCACTGCGCATCCCGGTGATCGCCAATGGCGATATCGATTCGCCGCAGAAGGCGGCCTACGTGCTGAAGGAAACCGGCGTGGACGCGGTGATGATCGGCCGCTCCGCACAGGGCCGGCCGTGGATCTTCCGCGAGGTGGCGCACTACCTGGCCACCGGCGACGAACTGCCGCCGCCATCGCTGGCGGAAGTGCGCGACATCCTGCTCGGCCACCTGCATGCGCTGCATGCGTTCTATGGCGAGCCGCAGGGCGTGCGCATCGCGCGCAAGCACCTGGGCTGGTATGCCAAGGACCGGCCGGAGAACGCCGCCTTCCGCGCCGTGGTCAACCGTGCCGAAGACCCACAGAGCCAGATCGCGCTGACCACCGAGTACTTCGACCGCCTGATCGCCGGGGAACCGGCGCTGCCTTCGGCCGCCTGACCGCCCTGCCGCGTCGCAACGTCGAGCCTGCTCGACCGAATTGAACTCCGAGAGCCCGCCTCCATGACCCCGCCGATCTCCTCTCCCACCTACCTCCACGGGTTTTCCGGCACCGAACAGCAGCGCCTGATGACCCAGGCCCGGCTGCTGGAATCGAGCATCTTCGGCCAGATCGACTACGGCGGCGCGCGGCGCCTGCTGGAAGTCGGCAGTGGCGTTGGTGCACAGACCGAGATCCTGCTGCGCCGCTTCCCCGAGCTGCACGTGACCGGCGTGGACCTGAGCGAAACGCAGCTGGCCACCGCGCGCGAGAACCTGGCGCGCACGCCGTGGTGCAGCGACCGCTACACCCTGCAGCAGGCCGACGCCGGCGAGCTGCCGTTCGAGGCCCGCAGCTTCGACTCCGCGTTCCTGTGCTGGGTGCTGGAACACGTGCCGTCACCGGCGCGCGTACTCAGCGAAGTGCGCCGCGTGCTGGCGCCGGGTTCGCCGGTGTACATCACCGAGGTGATGAACGCCTCTTTCCTGCTCGATCCGTATTCGCCGCACATCTGGCGCTACTGGATGGCGTTCAACGATTTCCAGTACGACCATGGTGGCGACCCGTTCGTCGGCGCCAAGCTGGGCAACCTGCTGCTGGCCGGCGGCTTCCGCGACGTGCACACCGAGATCAAGACCATCCACCTGGACAACCGTGAACCGGCGCGCCGCAAGACGATGATTGCGTTCTGGGAGCAGCTGCTGCTGTCGGCGGCCGACCAGCTGCTGCAGGCCGGCTCGGTGGACGAGGAAACCGTGGAAGGCATGCGCCGCGAGTTCCGCCTGGTGCAGAACGACCCGAACGCCGTGTTCTTCTACTCGTTCGTGCAGGGCCGCGCGACGGTATATTGAGCCAACGCAGCACCGCCGCTGGTCCCGACATCCACGCATGGCGTGGACCTACGGGTGCGCGGCTGCGGGCGCTGGCTGACGCAGTAGAGCCACGCCATGCGTGGCTGCCACCGCCGATGTCCCTTCATCCACGCATGGCGTGGATCTACTCGACAGCGCCGACTACGGGCGCATGCCAGATCCGCTGCCACACGGCCGCCAGCCGGCGACCTGCGTCGGCGCGCGCGGCGGGACTGCGGTAATCCGCTCGCACCTGCTCGGGGGTTATCGGCCGCCACTGCCCGTCGGCCTGCTCGGCCACGACGAAATTGAAGGTGTAGTCCGGCTCCAGCCCCATGCGCAGGTCGCTCAGCACCAGCCGGCCGTCCACGACCTGCGCACGCATGAAGCCACGGTTGAACCACTGCAGGCGCTGCACTGCCGGAATGCCCCCCGCTTCGCGCAAGACCTGCACGTTGGACGCATGGCCTTCGAACCGCATCGGCCCGTGGTCGGCCACCAGCGAGCGGTCACCCACCACGTAGCCATTGGGCGTCATCGCCACCACCCGCCACAGCAGGGTGTTGAACGGCATCGGTACCGAGAAGCGCGGCGCATCGCCCAGGCCCATCGCGGCCAGGCTCTGCTGTGCGGCACGGTCGACCTGTGACTTGGCGATCAGGCCCCAGCCCAGGTAGCCACTGCTGAGCAGCAGGGCCACGCCCAGCACCTTGCCCGCCCAAGGCCGGGCGCGGCCGAACCAGGCCAGCACGCAGCCCAGCAGAAGCCACACCGTATACCCCGGGTCGATGATGAAGACACTGGATCCCATGGTCGGATGCGGGCGCAGCGGCCACCACAACTGGGTGCCATACACGGTGAACGCATCCAGCACCGGATGGGTGACCAGCGCCAGTTGGATCGCCCAGAACCAGCGCAGCGGTGACTGCGCGACGCGGCCATTGCCGAAGCGCTTGAACAGCCACCAGATCAATGCGGCCACCCAGGGCAGCACCAGCAGCGAATGACTGAAACTGCGGTGCTCGATCATGTTCGCCACCGGATCGGCTGCGGTGAAACCGAGCCACAGGGCGTCGAGGTCCGGCAGGGTGCCAAGCGCGGCACCGGCCAGCAGGGCCGCGCGGCGATGTCCGGGCGGGGCGATGGCAGCAGCGACGGCGCCACCGAGCACGATCTGGGTCAGAGAGTCCATGGGCCGATGCTAGCGGCTTGCGGGCGGGGCATGTAGAGCCGAGCCCATGCTCGGCTGCTCTTCATTGCGTGTAACGGCAGCCGAGCATGGGCTCGGCTCTACAAGGGTACAGACGCGGGTTACGCCGCCTGCGACATGCGTGCGCCCGGCAGCTCCACCAGCGTCTGGCCGTTGTGGTCCAGCAGACGCAGCGCGCCATCATGGTCTTCGGCCAGCGCGGTCAGGCTTTCCACCCAGTCGCCGTCGTTCGCGTAGACCAGGCCATCGCGTTCAATCAACGCAGCTCGGTGGATGTGGCCACAGACGATGCCATCCAGTCCGCGACGGCGGACATCGTCCAGCCCGGCCTGCACGAAGCGCTCGATGTAGCGTTCGGCGGCGCCGCTGCGCTTCTTCAGGAATTCAGACAATGACCAGTAGCGCATGCCCAGCAGCCGCCGCACCGCGTTCAGCGCCTGGTTGCCGGTCAGGATGCGGTAGTACAGCCAATCGCCGAATTTCTCCTGCAGACCACCGAAGTGGGTCACGCCGTCGTACTCGTCCCCATGCGCGACCAGCAGCCGGCGGCCATCGGCGGTCACGTGGATGGCGCGGCGGCGCACCTGCATCGCCGGCAGCATCAGCCCACAGACCTGGCGCAGCGAGGCATCGTGGTTGCCGGGGATGTAGATGATCTCGGTACCCGCACGGCGCAATGCGTGCAGGGCCTGGATGACTTCGCTGTGTGACTGCCGCCAATTGGCCCGGCGATGCGCCATCCACCACAGGTCGATGATGTCGCCGACCAGGTACAACCGTTCGCAACGCAGCTGAAAGAGGAACCGTGCCAGCTCGGTGGCATGGCAATGACGTGAACCCAGATGCACATCGGAGACGAACACTGCGCGCCGGTGCGGCGACAGGTTCGCCAGCGCGCTCATGCCGGCGTTCCCGCGTCGCGCAGGTAGCGTTTGCGCTTGTTCGGCCGGATCGCACACAGGTCCACTTCGATCAGGCCGTCGATCGAATCGCTGAAGTCCGGGTCGACACCGAAGGCGAGGAAGCGGGCACCACCGGGTTCACACAGATCGGTGTACTGGCGGTACAGCGTGGGTACGCCGGTACCGAGCGCAGCCAGGTTGGCCTTGAGCACCTCGAACGCGGCGCCTGCATCCAGCTCACCGAAACTGGGCGGTGCGGCGAAGTACTGGAACGGGCGGTTCGATTCGGCCAGGCCAGCGGTACCGCTGTAATAGCGCTGGTAGTACGCCACCAGCTGCTCGCGCGCTTCACGTGGTAGCGCCGCGCTGATCGACACGGCGCCGAACAGGTAGCGGATGCCCGGCCGGCACTGCAGGTAGGCGCCGATGCCCTGCCACAGATAGTCCAGGCTGCGGCTGCCCCAGTAGTCGGGCACCACGAAGCTGCGGCCCAGTTCCAGACCCTCGGCGATGTGGGTGATGGCATCGTCGGAATAGCGGAACAGCGACGCGCTGTAGAGCCCGGACAGGCCGTGCCGGGCCAGTGCGTGGGCGCCGCGCATGATCCGGTACGCGCCGGCGATGCGCTGCGCGGCGGCGTCCCAGATCACGATGTGCTCGTACTGCGGGTCGTAGTTGTCGAGGTCACGGCTGCGCCCGGTGCCCTCGCCCACCTGGCGGAAGGTCAGTTCGCGCAGGCGGCCCAGCTCCAGCAGCAGCGGCGAATCGGCAGTACAGGTGGCCAGCAGAATCTGCTTGCCATCGGCGGTCTGGCCCAGCTGGGTCGCTGCGGCAATCCCTGCGGCAACCTGCGAAGGGGGCACCGGGGCGGCCAGCGGCTCAGGGCCTGCGCAGGCAGCGGCATTGCCGGCCGCGCCATTGCGGCCCAGCGCATACAGCGCGCGGCGTACCGCCAGCAGCTGTGCGCCCGGTTCACCGCCATCGCCCAGCCGCATCGGCTCGCCGATGCTCAGCCGCAGCGGGCGGCCACGACGGGTGAACATCTCGCGTGCCAGCAGGGCGGTGCCGGCCGGCTTGAACAGGGTTGATGCGCCGTAGAACAGCGCCGAGTTGCGCGCTTCCACCCGCACTGGCAGCACCGGCGCCCCGGCGGCGCGGGCAAAGCGCACGAACCCGCGCTGCCAGCGACCATCGCGGATGCCTCGCAGCGAGAGGCGCGAGACCTCGCCGGCCGGGAACACGATCACGCACTGCTCGGCGGCCAGCGCCTCCTCCACCGCGTGCAGACTGCCGCGCTGGGCCTTGCCGCCAAGGATGCGCACCGGCAACAGCAGATCCTGCAGTGGCGCGATAGCCCCCAACAGATCGTTCGCCACGATTCGCACGTCACGGCGGATGCGGCCGACCGCGTCCAGCAGCGCCAGCGCGTCCAGCGCCCCGGACGGATGATTGGCAACAATCAGCAGGCGGCCGGTGGCCGGGATCTTCGCCAGCGCGGCCGGATCCACCTGGTACTGGCCATCGACGAATTCCAGGGCGGCGGCGACGAAGCCGAATCCGCGCAACTCTGCACTGCGCTTCAGGAAGGCCTCGATCTGGTCCAACCGCGACCAGCGACCGACGCTGCGCAGCAGCGGCCGTGCCAGCTGGCCACGACGGCCATGGAACCAATCGGGGAAGCGTTGCTGGAGACGCTGTTCGAGTTCCTGCATGGCGGATCCACTCATGCCCGGCGGCCGGATTGGCCGACAGCCTGCGCCCGGCAGGCGGCAGCCAGATGGCGGTTTCGGGGCAGAACGATGACGGCCGGCCCGGCAGGGTCGCGGCCTGCGCGGTCCGGGGTTGGACAGCCCCGTCCGTCGTCACGCTGGTGGAACACTGGGCCTCGAGGCCGGGCCCCAATCCCGTCACGACGGCCCTTGCCAGGCCTACGCGGGCTTAACCACCGGCAACCGGTACCGGTTCACAATGCACAGGCGGCGCACCCCGTGTATCATGCGCGCCCATCTTTCCATCCGAATCAAGGGATATTACGCCTGATGTCCAGCTATCTCTTCACCTCCGAGTCGGTCTCTGAAGGCCATCCGGACAAGGTTGCCGACCAGATCTCCGATGCGGTGCTGGACGCGATCCTGACCCAGGACCAGCGTGCCCGCGTGGCCTGCGAGACCATGGTCAAGACCGGCGTTGCCATCGTGGCCGGTGAAATCACCACCAGCGCCTGGATCGACCTGGAAGCGCTGACCCGCAAGGTCATCACGGACATCGGCTACGACAGCTCCGACGTCGGCTTCGACGGCGCCACCTGCGGCGTGCTGAACCTGATCGGCAAGCAGTCGCCGCACATCGCCCAGGGCGTGGACCGCAAGAAGCCGGAAGAAATGGGCGCTGGCGACCAGGGCCTGATGTTCGGCTATGCCACCAACGAGACCGACAGCTACATGCCGGCCGCGATCCACCTTTCGCACCGCCTGGTTGAGCAGCAGGCCAAGATCCGCAAGAAGAAGAACTCGCCGCTGTCGTGGCTGCGCCCGGACGCCAAGAGCCAGGTCACCCTGCGCTATGAAAACGGCGTGGTCTCGGCCATCGACGCCGTGGTCCTGTCGACCCAGCACGCCCCGGGCATCAAGCAGAAGGACCTCATCGAGGCTGTCCGCGAAGAAATCATCAAGCCGGTGCTGCCGGCCAAGTGGCTGCACAAGGGCACCAAGTTCCACATCAACCCGACCGGCAAGTTCGAGATCGGTGGCCCGGTGGGCGACTGTGGCCTGACCGGCCGCAAGATCATCGTCGACACCTACGGCGGCTGGGCCCGTCACGGTGGTGGCGCGTTCTCCGGCAAGGACCCGTCCAAGGTCGACCGTTCGGCGGCCTACGCGGCCCGCTACGTCGCCAAGAACGTGGTTGCTGCCGGCCTGGCCGACCGCTGCGAAGTGCAGGTCTCCTACGCCATCGGCGTGGCCGAGCCGACCTCGATCTCGGTCACCACCTTCGGCACCGGCAAGATCAGCGATGACAAGATCGAGAAGCTGATCCGCAAGCACTTCGACCTGCGCCCGTACGGCATCATCAAGATGCTGGACCTGATCCACCCGATGTACCAGCAGACTGCGGCCTACGGCCACTTCGGCCGCAAGCCGAAGGAGTTCAGCTACCTCAACGGCGAAGGCGAGACCGTCAACGCCACGGCCTTCTCCTGGGAGAAGACCGACCGCGCCGCCGCCCTGCGCGCCGATGCGAAGCTGAAGTAAGAAACACGAAGGGCCGCTCACGCGGCCCTTCTGCTTTCTGCTAGAGCCGGCCGCTGGCCGGCATTTTCATGGCCTCTGGAAACAACCGCGCGGTTGCCGGCCAGCGGCCGGCACTACCCGGTTGCCGATACAATCGGCCCATGTCGACCGAACTGAAAACCCACCAGCTGTCCATGACCGTGCTGATGTCGCCGGACATGGCCAATTTCTCCGGCAAGGTCCACGGTGGCGCGATCCTGAGGCTGCTCGACCAGGTCGCCTATGCCTGTGCCAGCCGCTACGCCGGCAGCTATGTGGTCACCCTGTCGGTGGACCAGGTGATGTTCCGCCAGCCCATCGCGGTGGGCGAGCTGGTCACCTTCCTGGCCTCGGTGAACCATACCGGCACCTCGTCGATGGAGATCGGCATCAAGGTGGTGGCCGAAGACATCCTCAAGCGCAGCGTGCGCCACGCCAACAGCTGTTTCTTCACGATGGTGGCCGTGGATGAGGAAGGCCGGCCGACGCCGGTGCCAACATTGCAGCCGGTCACCTCGGACGAGAAGCGCCGCCAAGCCGCAGCGCTGATCCGCCGCCAACTGCGCCAGGAAATGGAACAGCGCCACCTGGAACTGCTGGCATCGAATCCTCCGTCGCCGGAAGAATGAGGTAGTTGCGAATTCGCCGGGCATGGCCCGGCGGATGCATTTCAACCCGTGTTCTGCACCCCCTGCGAAACGCCGTTCACGCACGCCACCAGCGCGCGCAGCAGCTCGTCATCCTCGCGCCCGCTGCCCCGCCAGCGCTGCAGCAGATCCACCTGCAGCACGCTGATCGGATCGACGTAGGGATTGCGCAGGCGGATCGACAGCGCCAGCCGCGCATCATGGTCCAGCAGCGTCTTCTGGTCCATCAGCGCCAGCAGCCAGTGCCGGGTAAGTTCCAGTTCGCGCTGTACCTGCGGGAAGAAGCGCCTGTGCAGGTCGCCAGACAACAGCGAGAACTGCTCGGCGATGGTGATATCGCCCTTGGACAGCACCATCGCGATGTCGTCCAGGAAGGTGCGGAAGAACGGCCAGTCACGCGCCATTTCGCGCAGGGTCTCTTCATGGCCAGCGTCCACCGCCGCCTGCAGGCCGCTGCCCACGCCGTACCAGCCGGGAATGACGGCACGCGCTTGGCTCCAGGCAAACACCCAGGGAATCGCACGCAGGTTGCCCAGTGCCGCATCCTGGCCGAGCCGGCGCGAAGGACGCGAGCCCAGCGTCATCCGCTCGATCACGTCGATGGGTGTGGCGGTACGGAAGTAGTCCATGAAGCCGGCCTGGCCAACGAAGGCGCGATACACCTCGCTGCTGGCCGATGACACCGCGTCCATCACCGGCCGCCACGCATCCTCGCGCGGCTCGGCGGCACGCGGGCGCAGGCTGGCGCGCAGCACTGCACCGGTGGCCTGTTCCAGCGAGCGCAGGGCCAGCGCGCGGATGCCGTACTTGCGATGGATCACCTCGCCCTGCTCGGTCACCCGCAGGCGGCCATCGATGCTGCCGCGTGGCGACGCATCCACGGCGTGGGTGGTCTTGCCACCACCACGGCTGATCGAGCCGCCCCGGCCATGGAAGAAGGTCAGGCGGATGCCGGCCTCGGCCGCCACCTCCAGCAGTTCCACCTGCGCGCGCTGCAGGCCCCAACGCGAAGCAGCAATGCCACCATCCTTGCTGCTGTCCGAATAGCCCAGCATCACCATCTGAACATCATCGCGTGCACGCAGGTGCGCGCGGTACACCGGGTCGGCCAGCAGGTCTTGCAGGGTCGCCGTACCGCGCTTGAGGTCATCCACCGTCTCGAACAGCGGCGCGATATCCAGCGGTACTGACCCGTTCTCTTCCACCAGGCCGCCACGGCGTGCCAGCGCCAGCACCGCCAGCACGTCGCTGCGGTCGTGTGCCATCGAGATGATGTAGCTGCCCAGTGCATCCCCGCCATGCCGCGCACGGGCATCGGCCAATGCAGCGAACACGGCGTCGAGCCGCCGGTTGCCTTCGTCGTCGCCTTCCGGCAACGGCACCTCACCGCTGGCATGCGGTGCCAGCAGGCGCGCGCGGCCCAATGCATCCAGGCCCTCCCACGCCGGGTCGCCGCCCAGCACCGCCGCCAGCGCGCGCGCATGCACGCTCGATTCCTGGCGCACGTCCAACCGCGCCAGATGGAAGCCGAACGTCTTCACCCGCCACAGCAGGCGTTGTACGGCGAAGCCACCGGCATGCTCGCCGCGGTTCGCGCGCAGGCTGTCGAGGATCAGCTGCAGGTCGTCGATCAGTTCATCCGGGCCGGCGTAAGCGCCCTCGCCGTCTTCCAGCGTGGCCTGCAGGCGCGCGCGCATGCGATCGTTGAGCAGGCGGTAGGGCATGTCGGCATGGCGCGGGCGCGACTGCACCTGCGGCAGCAGCTGCTGGTAGTGCGCCACGCGCGCCTGCAGCGCATCGCTCACGCCCACCCGCTCGGTGGACTGGCTGAGCAGGCTGGCCAGCTGCAGCAGTTCCTTCTGGTAGCGCGCCAGTACCGCCTGCCGCTGCGCATCCAGCGTACTGCGGATGGTGTGGGCATCCACGTTCGGGTTGCCGTCCATGTCCCCGCCCACCCACGTACCGAAGCGCAGCAGGCGCGGCAGTGGCAGCTCTTCACCATAGGTATCGCGCAGCGCCTGCTGCAGAGATTCGTACAGCACCGGAATCACGCGGTACAGCACCTGCACCAGATAGAAGCCGACGTGCTCGCGCTCGTCATCGACAGTGGGCCGCACCGGCGAAGAGTCAGTGGTCTGCCACGACGCGGTCAGCGCCATGCGGAAGCGCGCAGCATCGGCGGCCGCTTCCCCCGGCGTGCGCTGGCCGTCGAGGTTGTCGACCAGGCTGGCCACCATCAGCTGCTCTTTCTCCAGCAGCGCGCGGCGCACCGCTTCGGTCGGGTGCGCGGTAAACACCGGTTCGATATCGATGCGCGGCAGCCATTGCGCCAGCTCGTCCAGCGTCACGCCCTGCGCCTTCAGCTGCTGCAGCGCATCCTGCAGGCCGTCAGGCTGCGCCCCTGCGGTACCGGCACGCTGGTAGTCACGGCGGCGGCGGATGCGATGTACGCGCTCGGCAATGTTGACCACCTGGAAGTAGGTGCTGAAGGCCCGCACCATGGTCTCGGCCTGCTGCGGCGTGCGCCCGGCCAGCCTTTCGGCCAGCTCCGACAGTGGTGCCTGGTTCTCGCGGCGGGCGATGGCGCGGGTGCGCACGTCCTCGACCTCGTCGAGGAAAGCCGCTGATACCTGCTCGACCAGCAGGTCACCGACCAGTGCGCCGAGCCGGCGCACGTCATCGCGAAGCGGAAGATCGGGAGAAGCAAACTCGATGCTGCTGCGGTACTCGTTCATCGGCGACGCACAGGCCTCGGTCAACGGATCCAGACCCCAAGCCTAAACCAGAACGGGCAGCGTGCTGCGACGCAAAA